>CAYZUW010000310.1:0-5205 GCA_964481325.1 uncultured Saprospiraceae bacterium | reverse complement strand
GCCTTATACCGTCTAGTCCATTTCCACCTATAACATTCCCTTCAATGTTGTCATTCACATTATCTCCATTTGTTCCAAGTACTGTATTAGTGTAAGCTCCCCCCGCTATTTCGATTCCAATGGATCCATTTCCCAATGAACTATTACCAGAAAAATCAGTTCCTATAAAATTTCCTGCTACAGTATTATTATCTCCATTTCCACTGCTAATAAACCGGATTCCATTTCCATTTCCAGAAATCAAATTGCCTTCCTTCAAATCATTTACTCCATTACTATTAGTACCAATAATATTATCATTTACAGTACCCACAAATTGAACGCCGTAGCCTATATTTGAAATTGACATAGTCCCAGAGGCGTCTGTGCCGATATAATTTCCTGCTACAACCTGACCATCACTATCCAAAATTCTTATCCCGTCGTTTCCATTACCAGACAAAACGTTTATTAATTCTAGAGCATTTGAGTTAAGCAAAGCATCATGACAGCCAACATAATTTGGCCCTAAGGCATCTCTAAGTTGTACCCCAATAAATTGATTTCCATGATCTGCCATTCCAAATTTATCCGTACCTATATAGTTTCCGGCAATCAATATATTTTCCGTAAAACGGAGTTCTATCCCATGGAATGAATTACTGAGAATGTTTCCTTCATTTTCATCATTTATATTGTCTCCATTGGTTCCAATATAGGAGTCAACTACTCTTTCATATCTAGCGGCAATATTTGAATTAGGTGCAGAAGTAATCCCATCAGAAAGCACACCAATATAGTTACCCCAGATAAAATTTTCAACAGCGCCTGGAGCATTGCCATATATACCTCTGTTAAAACTATGTATAGAAAAACCAGAAATTTGCACTTCATCCTCAGAAATATTAAATCCATCGAAAAGCTGATTATTTCCATTCAATTCTACATTAATTATCCTATTTTCTATTGTTCCTTGCGCAGATCCCACTTGCGTATACGCAGTGACATGGGTACGTGAATCATTGATTCTCATTAATGCAGAGGCTGGCTCTATGGTATGCACCCCTGTTCCATTAAGCATAAAGATTGAAGTCTCCCATCCCGGCAGTTTTTCAAAAGATACACCATTGACTGGAGTGTCTTCTTGATCTAAATTAGTATTACCCAATTCATTACTATTATGAATGAATTGCCTTAAGGAACCTTGTCCGTCATCATTTGTATTCACTACTAAATCGAAGTTAAATCCAAAATCAACTCCTGTCAAACTACTTCCATTGACTAATACAGGCGATATAGTTTGTACCGCATTTGTAGAAGTACTTAAGGCAGAGAGATTAAGCATTGTGGTGTTAGCAGCAGCATCTTCTAGATGTGGTACCGAACCTCCTACCTCATTTACTTGATCTAAAACTCCATCACTTTTAAAAGTCTGGACCGCGAAAGTAGGCTCTGAGGTAACATTACTCGTTCGATTTGATTGTATAGATTCATTAACCACTCTAACGAAATAATTATCTACAAAAGGAGCGTCTAAAGTATAATTTCCATTAGCATCTGTAGTTGTTGATGCAATAAAGTCACCTGAAACATCATACAATTCTACAATGGCATTTTCTACTCCTATCTCTCCATTCCCGAAACCAGAAGTCTGAGCAGAAGCATTAGAAACAGTAAAATTTCTACCATCTCCTCCTCCGTAATTAACATCTTCAAATACAGTCCCCTCAATGGAAAAAGCAGGAGCATTCAACCCTACATCAAAACTGGTCTCATTTTGACCTGTGGTTAAATTAGCTATTGGTGACAAGACTGCATTTACACCTCCAATATTCACTAGATTTGCATCTGAATCTATAGTATCATCAGGTCCAATATTAGAGGGAGATAGATTATATACTGAATTTGGGTAATATCTAATATAATAACTTCCTGGATCTAAATTTGAAAATAAAAAAAGTCCGCCACTATTAGTAATAGTATTACCGATTAAGATATCACCTGTCCCTGGTTCTGGGGTATTATTTCCATTTGTATCATGATATAATTCTACGATTACTCCATCAAGCCCGATTTCGGCTGGATCTTGGATTCCATCATTGTTCGAATCGATCCAAACTCTATCTCCTAATGAGGCTTTTGGATTGGTAGCTATTACAACTCCAACCTTGATTGGTTCCGAAGGTAATAACTTGTTTCCAGACATAACTTCAGTAGCAGTAAATGCAAATGAATTCCAAGCAATTGCATTTAATGGCGCACTTAAAGGAGCTCTCATTTCAAAATCCAGTGTTAATGAATCTCCTGGAGCTAAAATCGTGCTGCCTAGATTAAATCTTACTGCAGTGACTGCAGTAAGATTTAAGGGAGGGGTAATACTCCAATTTGCATCTAGACAACCAATTGGAAAATTGTTAGGTATACCATCACTAGGAAATTCTAATTCGTCCCTACATGGATTCTGAAGTGTTGAGTACTCAACGGTAATTCCAGGTGGAGGCATTATTGGCTCAGCTAATACTGGAGCCCACTCAGATAGCCTTGGTGTTAGATCAAAAACACCCGTATCGTTTATGTGAGGAAAAACATCAACAATCACAATATCAGAAATATCATTAGAAGATGAATTTTCAACAGTTATTCTATAGTTATCGATTCCTCCCTTTACGGTTTGTGCTATATCTGGAAATCTAGAATACGTAGAATCTAAAGTACCAATAACAAACTTGGTGGCTTGAATGGCACTAGTCAGTGGTGGTTCGGCCACTATAATTTGATCACATTCTCGACCATAAATTTCATCTGTATCTCCATCTTCGTCCAAATCTAAAACATCTTGCGCATTATAATTTGTTCTCTGTTCTGCACTAAAAAGTCCATTGCAATTTTCCACCACTGTACCGGGAGGCACCCCATTTCTAATTCTTGCACGAAATTGAATAACAAATCTTTGGAAAAAATCAACTCCAGGTTGGAGTGTGAAATTATTACCATGGGCGTCATCCCAGATAAAGCGAAGCATCGTTCTTCCAGTTCCGTTCCAATTAGGAATTTCTTCAAAATGAGGATCAGGAAATCCTGGAAAGGGCATATCATTCACCCTCCATGTACCAGGCACATACTCTACCTCGATTGGCAACAAATCATAAATAGCGTAATTACTATCTGGTAGTGCACTATATCTTAGTAAGCCTCCAATAAGGTTATAGGTAAACGCAACACCAGTTGAAAATTCAGGGGAATTAATACTAGAAAATTTGAAAAATCGAGTAGTATTTGATTGAGGCATGACAGTTCCATCGGCACAAACCATGAAATCGTTCACATCTGAAAATCCATGTGCACAGTTCTGAATTGAGTCTCCTAGTTGCAGCGTAGCCCCATCTCTTCCTATCTCTGGAAATTGCCCGACTAAGCTAATAGTAAAATGATCTGGGTTTTCAATATGAAAAGGTCCACCACCTGGTAGCGTATCAATTTCAACCCGGACGTGGTCTACGTACACTCCATTTGGAAAACCAAAATCCGCAATATTATGACTTTCGCCTACACTTGTATTCCCAAAAATAATTGGTATCCATGTATTTAGGTCCGTCTCAAGTTTTACTGAAATGGTGAAATCTGTAGAGGTACCTGGTTGTTCAGTTGTTGTGATATTATGCAATATAAATTCTTGGGGTAGGGTATCAATAATATCTATATTGGCAATATCATTGAGTCCTACATTGAAGGGAGTAATACCATAGTCCCCAAAACCACCTGGGATAATATCACTTGATAGATTCTTATTGACTTCAAAGCGTTCATTGTAGGTATAATCGATTATCACATCATCGGAAATCACAGTCATGGTATCAGATGCCTCAGTCATTCCCGCGTTGGAAGATTCAACAAATGCGGTGTTAATTTTATCTTCAAAGTCAGAATTAGCTCTTACTATCGTTCTGATTACCAGTTGCCCAGTAGACCCTGCAGCTAGACCAGTACCATTCCCTTGCGTAAAAGTAGCCGTAATTTTATTACTCAACACATCAATAGAAGTACCAGGTGTAGAACTAGAGGCCGCTATAAAAGCGAGTCCATCAGGGAGCGTATCTCTAATAACAACATTATCACAATGATCGGTAAGACTAATACATGAATATTGGATGATATAGTCAAACTCATCCAGTCTTTGTGCGATTTCTACTGAAGAACTCTTCTCCACTTTCAAGATAGCGGAGGAAATACTCTTTGTCAAAGTAATTGAATGTTCCTTGCATTCAGACTCTACGGTGGCTTTTTGGTTTATCCATTTTTCGCTAAAGCTCAACTCATCCACATCCATCCCACCAAAAGACCTTGACCCAATGAGCGCGAACAATATGGCAGTGGAAAATAAAAAGAAATATTTTGCGGAGCTTGAGTCCATTAAATTTATTGCTTACAAATAATCGATTAAATTTTGTGTTTATCTGGGCGGGTAAAAGACACCTTAATATGCACTTACCATCTATTAAGGCAAATTATATGCCATCAGAGAAAAATTCAATGCGTAATTGTGTTGTTTTTTGATGGAATGGTACGAAAACAGAAGCCTACGAAAAATTTAATTTCTATTACATTTAAAAAAATCGGCTATCAGACATTAGTCTGTAATCGCGCTATTTTTACCATAAAAGAATTGCCTTATATCGTCAAATGCAAAGAAAATGACGTAACAGAATCCTCCTTCAAAAAGTAGATTTGACGAAGTTATTGGCGAATTTATCTTAAAAGAAATACGCTTTAACAAAATAAATGCGAGAGCGGTAGAAGCGATATGAAATCTGCTAGACTGCTTGTGAAGGAAGGAGCTGAGCAGGATGAGCGGATGAGCGAATACAAACAGCGACTTTCCTGAACAGTAGTATAGCAGATGGAATATTAGCGGGTGACGCGACCTCTGGCAAAGACCTTTTCGGGATTTGCCAGAGGGCTCGCCCAAACCAAAAATAATATAAAAAAAGCCTGCCTCTGAAAAACAAAGACAGGCTTTTTAAGAAACTATGTTCTAGAAAAATTAAATTTCTCCAGCTACAGATTCGTTCACGTTTACAATATGATCTCCAACCCGCTCTAGTGAAGAAAACAAATTGGTAAATACCATCGCTGCATCTACGTTGTAGTTCTCTGTGTTTAGCTTTTCTCTATTGAACTTACGCATGGCATTTCTCTGTACATTAATCTCATCTTCTAGGTCATAAC
>CAYZUW010000309.1:0-5233 GCA_964481325.1 uncultured Saprospiraceae bacterium | reverse complement strand
AACGAAGTGGTGCGTAGCAGAAAAGATTCTGTGAATCTTTTCAACGAAGAGAACCGCTTGCGGGTGGGCTGCCATAATGCCTTAGCATTAGCGAGTATTTTCAACGCAGATAGTGGGCAAAAGAAAAAGCAGAAAAGTCCCAAACCAATTTCCGTTGAGTATAAACTAAACAAAATGCAAATTAAGGGAACAATTTGAAGTAACAAATTGTAAATTGCATTATAGAAACGTACGATTGGATACATTGAGGAAACACTTGCAATATAGGATACTAAATATGATGTTTATAGCGTCAATAGTGTGCTGCAGCACCCAAGATATTCTCGCACAATCTCCTCCTCCCCCTCTATCAAAAGAAGTATTTTTAGAATTTTCCGAACCTGAAAGCTGGCAGGACACAGCATTCACCTTGGAACTTTATGCTACAGATGCTAAAATCTATTATACAATAGATGGTTCTGAGCCCAATAGATATTCTAAACGGTACAGAAAGCCTATAATCATTGATCGTACTTTGCCTATTCGGGCAGTAGCATATAAAGGGAAAACTAAAAGTAAAATCATTGGGCAAACCTATTTTGTAGGTGAACCTAAATCTACTTTTCCTACGGTTTCCATAATGATTAACCCTGGTCAGTTATTTGACCCTGAATATGGCTTGTTTCAAGAAGGGCTTAATGTCAACGATTCTATTTGGTCTAAGCCTGGAGCTAACTTCTGGAGTCGCCGAGAAATTAAAGCCAACACAGAGTTATTTGAGCCAGAAGGAAACTGTGTTTTTCGTAGCCCGACAGGCTGGAGGCTTTTCGGTGGTATGAGTAGACTTTTTCCGCAAAAGTCGATGGTATTAGTATCTAGAGACGATTATGGCAAAAAACGATTCAAATATCCATTCTTCGGAAAGGGGGAACTCAAAAAGTTTAAATTTCTTACCCTTAGAAATTCAGGTAGTGATTTTAGCAAGACTCAATTTAGAGATGCTTACATGACTTCCTTAGTAGAAGATTGGGATTTAGAAATTCAAGCTTCACAGGGTGCCCATGTCTATTTAAATGGAGAATACTGGGGCATCTACAATATTCGAGAAAAACTCAACAGGTACTATATTTCCTCTCACTTTGATGTAGACAAGGATAGCATAGACCTTATGCAACATAAGCTTAATCGAAAAAGAGGAAGCACTCGACACTATCGTAAAATGCTAAAGTTTATTGAAAATCACGATTTGGCGGAGCAAGTAAACTATGATTCGCTCAATACAATGATGGAAATTGACAATTTTATGGACTATAAAATTGCACAAATATATTTTGACAACGAAGATGCTGGAGGAAATATCAAATACTGGCGTCCACAAACAGAAGGAGGCAGATGGAGATGGCTACTTTACGATACCGATTGGGGATTTAGCTTGCATGATGATGATGCTTATAAAAACAACAGTCTAGATTTTCATCTTGAAGAAAACGGCAGAGATTGGCCCAATCCACCATGGAGTACACTTATCCTCAGAAAATTGATGGATAATGAAGGCTTTAAAACCAAATTTGTCAATCGCTTTTTGGATCACCTCAATCATTCATTCACTTCAGAAAGAGTAGTTCAGAGATTGGATGAATTTATGGAAGTCTACCGCCCGGAGATGCCGCGACATTGGGAACGCTGGAATCTGCGTAAAAAAAGATGGACGCAAGAGACAGAGCTAATGAGAACCTTTGGGCAGGAACGTCCAGCCTATATGCGCAAGTTCTTAAAAGAAAGATTCCGTACGGGTGAAGAAGTTGCTATCAATATTCAAATTGAAGGCGGCGGTGTCGTAAAAGTGAATGATCACTTAAGTAGTGCAGATACTAAACAAATGACCTACTTCAAAGGTATTCCTTTGACATTTGAAGCCATTCCAAACTTTGGCTATCGCTTTTCTCATTGGGAGGGAGTTGCTGTACCAGATTCGATCACTAGGTTCGAGCTTACTTTTAACAAACGAAACGATTACCAACTAAAAGCTGTCTTTGAAGAATACATCCATCCACTTGCAGGTCAAGTTATCATCAACGAGGTGAGTGTAAATAACAAGAAGACGGGAGATTGGGTTGAGATATTCAATAGCACAGAAGAGTCCGTTAATATGAATAACTGGATTATGACGGATTTGAAAAATGAGTTTCGCTTTCCTGACTACACTATACCTGCCAAGTCTTATGTCATTGTATCTCAAAAAGAGAAGAAGCTACGAAGAAGCTTCCCCAACCAGTTAGGAATCATCGGAGACATTGGTTATGGCTTGAGCAAACGTCATGAGATAATCCAACTCTATTCTCATGAGGGAGATATGGTAGACAGCATCGGCTATCTTTTAGAACCTACAGATTCTGTATTCACTTACAATCTTTTACTTCCTGACCTCGAAAATGGTGACCAAGAAAACTGGGCTATTTCCCCAGGCTACGGCACACCAGGAAGTGGTAACCCTTACTATATCGAAAGTAAAATCCGTATCGAACAAGAACGCTATATCAAAATAGGCGCCACCACAGGATTGCTGCTAATCCTAGTATTCTTAGTATTCCTAAAGCGTAGAAGGAGAATTCAATACTAATAAAGTGATTGTCAAAAAAAAAAAAACCTTGCAAACGACTGTTTGCAAGGGGGGTTCATTATTTGTAGCGAGAGGGAGACTCGAACTCCCGACCTCAGCATTATGAATGCTGCGCTCTAACCGGCTGAGCTACCTCGCCAGAGGTAAAAAAGCGAAGTGCCTGTCCCGATTCCTATCGGGAAGCTACCTCGCCATATCCAATCTTTTCAAATTGGAGTGCAAATATAGCACATTTACTCATTTATGTAAACACTTTTGGCAAAGAATAATATCATTTAGAATCAAGATTTTTCTTGCTTGAAAGGACTGTTTTCCAATGAATTGCGCACCATAAAAAAGCATAATATAGACAGGGCGTAAATACTAATGGAAGCCCCCAGCATCAGATATTGGCTAATATCCTGCAAAATCAGAAAATCATAGAGCGTATGGAAGATAGACACTGCTATCCCACCAATAGCTATTAAAGGCCATTTTCTGTTGGATTCAAACCTAGAACGGCCAAAATAATAGCCAGCAAGCACCCCAAAAGTAGCGTGAGCTGGCACGGCAGTCAGTGCGCGAGCAATTCCTGCTTCTACACCAGACTCCAATACGTATAGCACGTTTTCGACACCCGCAAAACCCATCGAAATCATTACAGCGTAAACCACGCCATCGAAAGGTTCATTAAAAAACTTTTGCCAATACGGGTACGCAAAAAAGCATATAGCTTTGAAAAACTCCTCTATGAGCGCTATACCAATGAAGGCATATAAGAGTAATTGCCAATTATTGGTCAAGTCAAACCATCTTGCATCGTGCACGCCATTCTCCAACCAGATGGACGGCGCAATGGCCAAGGCACCCAAAGCAAAACATATCAATAAAGGAAGAAAAGATTCTCGCTCATGCTTGTCTGCCCAAATGACCAGTCCGCAAAAGAAAGCTACTGGCGAAAGCGCTAATATGACGAGTAGGACGGTATGCACTAAGCTAGCTTGTTTGTACAAAAATGAATAAAATCCTTCATTTCAGCTTGCACCTCCTCTTTGGCGCTAAACATACCCATATGCCCTATCCCTTCTAGGATAGTCACTTTGGTTATAGGAGCTAGATTTATCTGCGGTAAGCAAAAGTCAAAAGGACTGGGAATATCTTCTGTCCCTAGGACACAATGATATGGGCAAGTCAATTCTTCAACCCAAGCACGCATATCAGGACGCGCACGCATGGCTTCCATCCCATTTATCACTGCCTCACTAGACAACTTTGAAGCCTCTTCAATTATCCCAGTGGTTACTGATTTATATTTTTCTTGAAGAGAAGGAGCAAAGAAAGTAGGCACCATCATGTTCAATAATTTTGGCACTCCATTTTCTGCAACAAATACATTTGCTTTTCTTCGTTTCACTTTCGTTTCTGGTAGGTCTTCAAAAGGATGAGAATGCATCATGCATAAGCCTCTAAGTCGGTCGCTTAGCAACCTGCTCAAAGCCACCGCAACATAACCTCCCATAGAATGGCCAACCACTATAGCTTCTTGTAGCTCCAGATGAGCCATCACCTCCTCTACTCCTTGTGCCATTTTATCAATGGTCAAGGCATCAGAAGTATCACTTTTGCCGAAACCTGGCAAATCCACCTTCAAAATAGCATGCTCTTGGAAAGCCTCCGCAAAGGCTGTCCACATACTCAAGTCTTCGCAGTATCCATGTAAGAAAACTAGCGGTATCTTTGCGCCCTTAGTGTATTGATAGTGAAGCATGATGGAATATATTAACTAACACAATCTCCGAAATTTTTATCGTAAGTCGCAATCAATTGAGTCCAATCATACCCCGCTACCCTACCTCGTAGACTTCTTTGCACAATAGATTTGCTAAGAATCATTTCTTCTAGTTTTCGTTTAAAGTCCTCGTCGGTTTGGTAAAGGTACTTGGCGCTTCCTTCTCCGACATGCTGCGGATAGGTCAGTCGATTAGGTAATAAGGGAACACAATCACAATACATTGCTTCTACAATAGATCCACCAAAAAAATCTTGATTCGAAGTCACGGGAAGTATATCCGCTTGCCATAACAAGGCAGCATACTCTTCCAAAGATTCCACATATCCAAAATGCAAGGTTTCAGCTTCCAAAGCAGCTTTAGCTTCTTTAAATATCTTAGGAGATTTTTTATACGCCTTACCGATCACGATTAATCTAAATTGCAGCCCTTCTCTCTTCAAGGCCATAAGGGTATTAAAAAACAGCTCAGGGTTTTTGTCATACTCCCAACGGTGATTCCACAACAAAATGGGCAGATCCGTTTCTTTGTCCTTTTTAAACGCGTCCAATTTTCGCAGATCCAACCCCAAGGACAAAACACTTGACTTCTTCTTTATTATTTCAATAGTCGAGCTATTCTGATGATCAGGGAAGGCTTTCAAAAAAGGCTCCAATGCTTCAAAGAAAGAATCCAGATGATAAGCAGAATTGAAAAACACTTTACCCGCTGCTAAGGCAGAAGTATAGTTTATAAATTTATAATGATTGTCTCTATGCTTATCCACATCCTGATCGGTCGGTGACCAAGGATATGACAACTGGTTTTCGTGAAAGTAAATGGCCGTTTTGATGCCCGCACTTTTCGCAGCCGTCAAACCCAAAAA
>CAYZUW010000308.1:0-5237 GCA_964481325.1 uncultured Saprospiraceae bacterium | reverse complement strand
TAGCAACCAAAATAAATTCGCATAAATTGTCCCAAACCAATTTCCGTTGAGTATATCTTGACAAATGGCTAGAAATTCTCAATTCACATAATAATTTATTCGCATTTATTCTGTACTTTAAACTTGCTAAAAACAACATATTTCTATAGAGGCCGTTCCAAAATTAACAGAAGCGTGGGACAGAACATCCAATTTATGATTAGAATGACATAGACCAAGCGCTCAACAAAACAACTAAAACCACACCTAATGAATCGCATTTTCTTCATTATAAGCTTTTTGCTCGGAGCAATGCACTTTACTTTCGCTCAAAACGGTGGAACCATAATACAAAATTTGGATATGCCTAATGACATGGTGCTTGTGGGTGATGATATGTATTATATAGAAAGAAATACAATTACTAAAGTTGATGTTTCAAGACTCCCTTTCGAACCGCAAATAATCGTTACTGGTATAGGTCGAGGTGCTGGACTTGTCGCCCAAGGAGATTTTCTCTATGCTACTGATTTTGATGCGGGCGCTATACTTAAAGTTAATCTTTCATCGAACAATTTCACTACAGAAGTATTAATTGATGGGCTCAGGACTCCGGACATGATGGCCATTGACGGCGATATCCTATACTATACAGATCCGAATGCAGAAATAATCGGAAGAGTAAGTTTGACAAATAACATTCCACAAATGAGTCCTCTGATAAGAAATGCTGGAAGGACCATTGGTATCGCCATATATGAAAATGAATTGTTCTATACGGATCAAATAGAAAACTCTGTAAACAAAGTCATACTGGATGTTCCATTTCCTAGGAGTGAGATTATTTTCTCTGGACTAGTTCGTCCCCAAGGTTTGAGTAAGTGTGGAAGTGAAATATATGTTTCAGATGATTTGGGTTTCAATATTTGGAAATTCAATCCTTCTTGTGGTCCAGATGAGTTGGAAAATGTACTCAGTGGTGTAGATACGCCAAGACAAACCGCTGTAGGGAATACTTTCTTGTACTCTATGGCTATCTCTGGCAAAACCATTGCTCGGTCGCGTTTTGAAAATAACACTTGTTTTGTCGACAAACGAATACTTTGTGAATCCGACACACTGACTTGGCTAGATGGCAATATGTATACAATGGCCAACAATACTGCTTCTATCACATTACAAAATTCAGATGGATGTGACTCTGTCGTTGTCCTAAACCTTACTATAAACGAAACAAATACCGGCATCACTAGCTCCAATGGTACATTCATGGCTGTCGAAACGGAAGGGACTTATCAGTGGCTAAATTGCAGAGATGGCTTTGGAGCTATATTTCAAGAAACGATGTCTACTTATACCCCTGGTCAACCAGGATTTTTTGCGCTAGAGGTCACCAAGAATGGTTGCGTAGATACTTCCGAATGTTTAAGGGCTTCGATTCCAACAAGCGTAAACGATATCCTTATAGACGCTCCTTTTGATTTGTACCCGAACCCTACATCCGACTTGCTTAACGTAGATTTTAAAGATTTTTCTACTGGTGCTATAGAAGTTTACACCCTCTCAGGTCAATTGATAAATAGCTATAATATATCCCATGAAAAGTCTTTTGAATTCCCAATTTCTGCGCCCTCTGGAGTCTATTTAATAAGGGTTCAGCTAGGAGAGTCCACCTGGACAGAAAGGGTTTCGAAAATCTAGTACCAACTAATTCCGATAATTCAGAGTGAATTAAGCCATTTTTGAGGCTAATTCGTGTTTAATTGTGTATATATCCATGAAAGGGCTACGATAATGTGCCACTTTGTGAGAGATACCTGTTATCTTAGGTCATGCAATTCAAAAAAAACAACGTCATGATAAAAAATCAAATCTTAGCCCTTGTGGCTTTCATCCTATTTTCAACCTTATCGCTTGATGCTCAATTGAGCTGGTCCCCAGAAAAAATAACAGCTGGTGAAGCGGTAACCATTACTTATGATGCTAATGGCACTGACCTGGCTGGAGAGAAAACAATTATTGTCAATCTATATGAAGTAGATTACAGAGACGTCACTGTACAAGAAGTACCAATGCATGTCACTGATGGTAAATTTACAGGAAGCTTCACCGCCAAGTCCTCCACTAAAGCCTTATTGTTTGGAGTAAACAGTGAGAACATGGAAATAGAAGACAATAACAACAAGAAAGGATATAAAGCTTTAATCTACGGTTCGGATAGAGTAACACCTGTGCAAAAAGGGTATGCTTCTAAGGCCATGATAAAGGCAGAGTTCAACAATTTTGTCAACGCTGACACCGATACAAAGAAAGCACTAAAGGCCTTGAATAAAGAATTTGCGATGCACCCAGCGTCTGCGAAAGATATCAAGTTACAAGATTTTCATTTAGGTCTTGCATCCGCTGCTAAAGATGCAGAAGCTATGGAAAGTCACGCTCCTAGGGCAGCACAGATTATGGACAACAAAAACGCTTCTGAAGATGAGTTGGCTTACGCTTACAAATATGCGCAAAGAGTCACAAAAGATAAGGAAGTACAAAAAGCGCTTAAAGCACAAATCGTAGATGCTTTTCCAAAAAGTAATTTAGCGGCTAGAGAAATCAGTGGAAAAGTTAGAGGGGCTAAAGACGCTACCGAAGCGATTGCTGTATTAGAAATGTGGGACGCTGCTTTTGCTAACGATGAGTCAAAAAATAGTACTAGAAACTATATCATCAATAGTATCGCATCTAAATACGCCAAGGCAGAGGATTGGGATAATCACAAAAAGTATTTTGATATGATGGATGATCCTAGTAGAAAAGCTAGTGCCTTGAATGGTCTTGCATGGGGTATGAGTGGTGAAAAATTAGATGCTGAAGCTCCAAACGCTGAAATGGGTCAAAAATTTTCAAAGCAAGCTATCTCCCTGATAGATAATGAAATGAAAGCGATGAAATTCAAATCTGATAATATGACTGAAAGACAGTATGTGCGTAGACTTGAATTTTCTAAAGCGATGTACTCTGACACTTATGCACTATTGTCTTATAAAAATGGGGACGCAAAAGATGCTCTCCAACACCAACAGATTTGCTGTGAGGCTAATAAGTTTGAGGACGCAGATATGAACGAACGCTATACCACCTATTTTGAAAAGGTCAATGGAGAAGTTGAAACAGAAGAACTCATTGCAGGTTTAATCGCTAAAGGTAAAGCAACACCAGCGATGAAAGAACGTCACAAGACTTTGTATATTGCTAATAATACTGTAGCAACCGCTTACGAAAAATATGTAACTTCTCTAGAAGAAACAGCAAAGACTGCTATGTTCGCGGAGTTGAAAGACAAGATGATAGACGAAGTTGGTCCAAATTTTAACTTGGTAAATCTAGCGGGAGAAAGCGTAAGCTCTGAAAGCTTAAAAGGCAAGGTAGTGGTTGTTGATTTTTGGGCGACTTGGTGTGGCCCTTGTAAGGCTTCATTCCCTGGTATGCAAAAAGCAGTTACGAGATTCGAAAAGAGTGATGACGTAGAGTTTGTTTTCATCGATACCTGGGAATCTGGCGACAATGTTGAAGAAAAGGTATCTAATTTTATCTCAAAGAACAATTATTCTTTCAATGTATTGATGGACAACGATGCGTCAATTACAAGTGCGTACGGCGTGAAGGGTATTCCAACTAAATTCATTCTTGGAAAGAATGGAAAAGTAAAATTCAAAAGCGTTGGGTACAGCGGTAATAATGATGAGTTGGTGGAAGAGTTAACTATGATGATAGAATTGGCGGGAGGAACTGTTCCTACGGCATCTATGACTCCATAATATTTGAAAAATAAGTGGTACGTAAAAAGGGTGATATTGCAAAAGCAATATCACCCTTTTTTATTCTAAAACTATTCTTTCTTATTTATAATCGTGCGATACATCATAATCCTGAAGGATTATATCCAATATCCTATCCTCCCCTTCTACGTATCCATTCTTAATGCGGTAGCCGTTGAGACGGCCCAATTGATTCCAATATCCAGCCACGAAGGAGCCTCTAAGATTTTTGACTAAGTCATAAAAGGGAGTATCCAATTCTTTCTCTATCATTTTGATAAGAATATAGCCTTGGGTTTTAGTCAATTTTTTAAGCGGTTCTTTTAGTTCATCTTCCATCTCTTTCTGTAGACGCTTGATGTGTTTTTGTCTTTTGCGTTTCTTCATGGTACGCGTCACCTCTTCGGTCTCTCTAAATATCTTGATGGCTTTCACGGCGTATGGATATACTACATTGGCGTATCGCTTATATTTCAAAAATTTTCGTCTTTCATCATTGTCTTTAAAAGTACGCGGGGAAGATACAGAAACATCCTCCAGGTTGGCTAGAAGCAAGGTATCGCCATCTACTACCGTATAAGGCACCAATTCACCATTGATTAGAATTTGGTCAAATTCGTCTCCCGCTTCATCTTGTGCTTGTAGTCCTGCAAACACCCAAGTCCAACATGCCATTATCAAAATTACCCTAATCATACCACTTGTATTTATCAGTAAGACGCAAATTTTGCAAATTTTGTTCTTTTAAAACGCTTATTCCCACTTAATTTTATGTTAATAACTGTGGTATTTAAACCCTTTCAGGGTTTAAAGTTCGAATTTTGTGCCATAAAAGGGTTAAAGGGCTGATTTCTATGGCTTGACGGTTTTAAGGCTAAGAACAGGCTTAAAATAAAAATCTATTTAAAAAAAAATTGAAATACAAAAAAATCAAACCTACAAAAAACACCCAGTTTTGAATTTCACAAACAATTAATAATGTGAGCAATATGATTTTACAATCAAATATTAGGGACTTTTGGGTACATGAAAAAGGTGCTAAAAATTACTTGCTTTTCAATTTAGTAGCCCATATTTTTGTTTTCATTAACTGATACCTTCATATAAATCGATATTCAAACTTACAATTATTATGACTATTAAATCTAACAACCGATTTAACATCTTACTTTTTTGCTCTTTTATTTTCTTCTTGTGGACAGGATTCAATAATTAAAGATATTGATGAGAAAAAGAAAACATTAGTAACAGAAAACAGGACTATCCATGGACATGATTATGAGTCCTCACCCGAGTCTTATATGCCTGAAGAAATTGTGTACCACGTTTTTTCAATCTACCCTTAAATGAGCAAGGTTCTACAATTATCCACGAAGGTTCATATTTATTTCTCGCCAATGGTTATATTTCCTATGCTTGGGATACCAAAACATATCAGAATTTGAATACATT
>CAYZUW010000307.1:0-5257 GCA_964481325.1 uncultured Saprospiraceae bacterium | reverse complement strand
TCGATACGCTGCAATAAATCTCCAGTATTCTTGCTATCAAAAAATCCTAATGGCAACCTCATCAGTTTTATTAGAAAATCTGAAATCAAATTGACATTTATCCGAACACTGATATGAAGCAAAATCCAGCTTTGTACAAATTCAGTAAATATCTGTCCGACAAAGAGCATTATCTGACCTACCAGAACTATGTAGATGAAATTGAGATCCTTAGTCTCAATACCTATATCGACCAAACTTTGGGTTAAAAAAGGGAATATTAGTTGGAATATAGTTCCTAAAAAAAGACCTATTACGAGTTGAACGACCAACTTTCTATGGGGTTTCAAATATTGAAACAGATAAGAAAAACCCATTTTCTGAGTCATCATTCCTTCTTCATGATAGAACTTTGGAGTTGGCTCTAAAATGAGGGCTATTCCATTAGTACCATCGGGAAGCCATGATTTTTTAAAATGCTCAATGCTCACTTTATGCTTCCCAGATGCAGGATCAGCAACCCAAGCATATTTCTTGTTGATTCGATATAGATTTACAAAGTGATTTTGATTCCAGTGTATTATTGCCGGTAAAGGGGCATTGCGCAAAGAAGGAGAGTCATCAGTTCCCTCTAGAGGGATTTTTGTTGCGAGTGTTCTAAACCCTATTAATTCTGCTGCTTCGCTGATTCCCCTTAAGCTAACACCAGCCTTATCTATATAGCACTTTTCTCTAAGGAATGGGAGACTGTAGGACTTACCATAATACTTAGCCACCATCCTGAGACAGGTAGGCCCACAATCCATTGAATCCAATTGCTTATAAAACGGAAATGTCATAATGATCTCAGGTTGTCCGCTAAATAAAATCCTAGTATCAGTTAGTACCATAACTATTAGAAGGGTACTCAACAAATACTCATTTTATTCTAAATTGTATTTCCAAAAATGAATGAACAAGAGATGAGAGCGATCTTCTGTCCTTATAAAAAACAATACTTACATGTCATAAGGACATACTTCTTAGCAATGTTAGTCTGGAGTTTTCTATGTCCTGTCATATTTAGTCAAGAAACACCAACCTATGATGTATATGCGGATATTTCGCTGCGAATCGATAGTCTAAAAGAATCTGATTTTCAAGATGCTATCGCATACTCGAGATCCTTGTTGAGTAGTGATACACTGAGAAATGCATATCTGTATGGAAAACTATGTGATCTATATTTCAATGCTGGACATATCGATTCCTCAAAAATCTGTGGTGCGATCTGCTTAGATATAATGCAGGAACAAAAATTTTCCTTGCCGATAGAATCAGAAGTAAACCATAATCTCGGCAGAATAGAATTTACAACTAACGACCTTAAAAAAGCACGTCACTATTTCTTACAACAATATTGTAATGACCTCTATCTATACCCAGATCATCATATCGGATTATTGCATGCTCTCAATTCACTGGGAATTGTCCATACTTATATGGATCAATATAGTGAGGCCAAATCATACTATGATCAAATCTATGATCTCAACTTTGACTCATTACGCCAAGAAAAACTATCTCCTATTAATGCAAATATTGCGTTAGTTTTTAGAAGGAGCGGCATGCTCTCCGAAGCTGTTAACATACTTGAAACTCAACTTGATGCCCAGCGTGGTAAGAGTAAAGAAGGTTACAGTACAGTCTTAAGTAATCTAGGGGACATCTATATAGAACTCGGTGAAATCCAAAGTGCGATAAGGGTCCTTACTGATGCATTGGCAATTAGAGAAGAACTTTATGGCGGTTCCAATAGATTTACCGTCGCAACAAAATTTAATCTTTGTAAAGCGTATCTTCTCAATGATAATTTGTCCGCATTTCAGAGCGATATTTATCCAGTTCTATCTGAACTCAAGAATCTACTAGGACCTGATCATCTGCACGTTGCCTATTGTTATCAGGAGCTATCTTCTTACCATCTTAAATTATCTCAGTCAAAAAAATCTGTTGAATTCGCAAACAAAGCAATAAAAATTTATAGAAATCAAACAGTTCTCTCAGAAAAGAACATTGCTTCATGCCTGATCAACATCATGAATGCAAGGTTACAGATAGAACAAGAATTGTCTATGAATATGGATTCTGTTTCGGCACTTTTAGGATATAATCTAAATGAGCCTTATAGCTTTCACCAAGTGAAATTCGCACCTGAGCTTCTTGAGTTTCTAAAAATCAGGCTTGAAATAGAGAAGCAACATAACAAACCAGAAGGCATTGATGAGTTATATAACGTCATGTTTAGTTTGGTTGATTTTATCAATAGCTCATTTGAAGGCTCTTATTCCAAAGACTATTACTGGTCTCTGAGTAGGGATATTTATGAGTCAGCTATCATATATTATCTAATACAACAGAACGACATAGATCGAGCTTTTGAAATCGGGCAGAAAAGCAAAGCACTACAGCAAAAAATAAATCTCAGTAAATCTCTTAGCGGACTAACCAAGAACGAGCACTTTCAAAAATTCTCTTTAGTCACTAAGGAGATTAACTACCTAAGGCGTGCCGTAGACAAGAGAAAGGCAGGGGGCTCTGATGAAGAGCAACAAGAAGATGTCATACGCCTAATTCAAAATGAATCTCTGAGATTACAGCTCATGGATACCATTGAAAAACATGTGCCTCAATATTTCAACCTTCTAAAAGAGGTTCCCACATTAACTCTAAGTGAAACACGATCACAATTAAATCCAGATGAATCTTTGATTGACTATTTTGTTGGAGACGAACACCTAGTGAGTTTTATCATTACTCCTCAAAGCGTCAAATTTTCTATTTCACAAGATCATAATTCTTTAGCGGAGATGATTAACTCTCATAATCGGCTTATGGTCGAGAATTTCAAAGTCCGACATGATCAAACCGCTGAAGAACTAAAACTAATCAATGAAGACTTATACAAGTTGCTAATTTCCCCAATTCAGAATGATCTGAATGAGAAAATAATCATAATTCCAGATGGTCTAATAGGCAGTTTGTCCTTTGAATCGCTAATTAATCCAATAGATAGTTCTTACTTGATAGATAATCATCAATTTAGATTTATTTACTCATCAAATTCTCTGAACGTCGAGGATGAAGATTCTATGAGCTATGATTATGATATAACGACTATAGCGCCAGAATTTGGTTCATTCGACTACCTAAATGATTCTAGTGAAGTGTCTTTTCAACCATTATTTGAAAACACCCTAGAAGCAGAACGAATAGCTGAATTGTACCCCAATAGTCAACGCCATATCGGGAACCATGCTACTCAAGCCAATTTTGAACAAGCGCTGACCAGTTCCAGAATATTACACTTGGCAACACATAGTAAATCCATCATACACAATCCTAGTGACTCCTACCTCGTATTTCACGAGGATACCTTGAACTATAAAATATTATATGCAGATCAGCTCTTGCAGAAAAGTGCAACCAACCAAATGATTGTGTTATCCTCATGCGAGTCCGGAATTGGCCCTTCTCAATATGGCAATGGTGTATTCTCCTTGGCTAATAGTCTTTTAATGACTGGAGCAAAAAGCGTTGTATTCTCTTTATGGAAGGTAAATGACAAGTTCACCTCTGATTTTATGCTTCGATTTTATGAGCAATTGTTGGCTGGAAAATCTAAGTGCGAGGCACTTAATATTACTAAGCTTCATTATAAATCAGATCCTATATACAATGATCCGTATTATTGGTCTGGCTTTCAATTATCAGGAGATAATCGTAGCATTGAATTAAGTCATTCCAACACCAAATTAAGAATGCTGCTTACGTCTGTAATGGCCTTATTGGTTGTGTGCGTTCTATACTTTATAGCTAAAAACAAATTTTAGCTTTCACCTCTTTGACTTTATCAGAGTTATACCATCTGTCCTGGTAATTGCATACCATTTCTTTTGTATCCTCAGTTGAAATTTCGGATTGTACAGCCCAAACAAGGTTATACCAAGGAATAACATCACTGTAATGACTATTAGAAATTCTATCTGTTAACTCCATATAATTCTGATACTCCCCATTTGCCAGTAACATCTGTGAGGCATAAAATACCTGATGCTCACTAGGCATCTGAATTTTATTGAAGACACTAAAAAATCCTTCAATATCATTATTGTTATACATTATCATAAGATGATCAATATCTGTCGGTCCTGAGCGAGTTGACAAAACATCGTCAAATTTTGAATAGTGCTTCTCAACCAGTCGACTTATCTGCGCATCTGTAGTCTTCGATTGAGGTGCAAAAATTAACAGAGCCAAGATACTTGCCGCAATTGGTATCGCAATCAAAAACTTCGGCGACGTCATACGGGACCTAAGAGGATTTCTGCTTACCACCTCTTTTGCTACATGCTTATCGAACGAATCTATTTGTAGTAATAATTCTGCTAATCTCTCTGGCTGTGCTGTAACTTGATCTGTTGTTACCATCCGACAAAGTTAGTTGTAAAAATCATGAATTGAAAGTCCCATCGTCTTAATAAGGGCAGAAAGCTTGGTCAGACATCTATGCTTTTTGTTTTTGGCTGACTGTATGTTACTCATCCCATGAAGCTCCTGAATCTCTTTCATTGAGGCTCTTTCGAAATAGAATTCTCTCAACACTCTTATACAGGAGCCATCCAAGTAATTAAGAACCTCTTCGAGCTTTGAATGATCTAAAATGGGAGGTTGCTCTTCAGCATTTAATTCCTTGTAATAACTATAATCCTTAGATCTCTTTTGTTGTTGGTGCTGCCATTTATAAGATCTATTCTTTACGATTGCTAAGAAATAAGTGCTCAAGCTACTCCTGGACTCAAATTTTGCCAACAAGAGGTTAGCATACAAGTTCGTCAGACTTTCTTGCAGGACATCTTCTCTATCTTCTGCAGGGACATTTAACTTATCAAACATTGAATTTAGCTGATTTTTATGCTGCGAAATCAGCAATTTGCAGGCCTTGTTCTTATCAGAAAGATTCCCGTTAAGGAGTATATCAACAAGTTGACTTTCGTTCAATGTAGTTTCAATTGATCAGGTGAGTATTACACCATAAATGTATAAACGTTCAAAACATAAAGATAGAGTATGAATACTATATTAGTCATGTCTGATTATTGCGATGAACATAGTTCCAAACTAGTGAAAAACTCACGGATTGTAGGGCTTATTGCTATAAATGAACTTAATCCGAAGCCATAAACAGTATAAGAGTCTACTTAAAACAATAAAGTCAATAATAAAAAGAGGCCATCTC
>CAYZUW010000306.1:0-5284 GCA_964481325.1 uncultured Saprospiraceae bacterium | reverse complement strand
CCTCATCTGTCACGCCTGGACCATTCCAAGTAAATATAACTCCAGTTGTAGAAGAAGAAGCAACTAATGTAGAGATTGGTTCATCACATGTCAATACCATCACGTCTGCCATCGATACTAGATCTGCTGGCAAGTCTCTTCCTTCCTCTACTTCTGTCTGCTCTTCCGTAGTACAACCATTATCAGGATTGGTTACCGTCACAAAGTATGTACCGGCTTCTGTTACAATCGGATTTGCCGCCATTGAGCTGAAGCTGCTGGGACCTGACCATTCGTACGTTGCATTTGCCACAGATGAGGTAGCATTTATTGCAGTTACTTCAGTCGGATCGCAAACCACTGTTGTCCCTTGAGTCATCACCTCAGGTGCCATTATATCCTCAGATACAACTATGGTAAACATCGCTTCGCACATATTATCCATATCCACAATGGTAAGTGTATACTCGCCTGGAATTGATGTCTCTATATTTTGTGTATTGGCTCCTGGAAAAGGAGTAGGTCCAACCCAACTATATTCTGTGTTTGGTGCCGAGCTAGATCCAAAAATCATAGTTGTCAGATCGACACAGGTGATTTCTCTTTCTACGTCAGCCATTGCCATAGGTAAATTATCGTCGCTTGTAATTTCAAAATCTGCAGAAGCGGTACACCCATTACTACCCGTGACAGTCAAAACATAAACCCCCGGTGCTCCAAAATTAGGATTTTGTATCTCACTAACAATCGAGCCATTCAAAGTCCATTCATAAGTAACGTTCATATCTGAAGTACTACCAAAAAGTGGAATACTATTTACCGTACAAGTCAGCTCATTGTCACCTGTAATCATTACATTTTCTGGAGTATTAAAATCAGCAAAGACCTCTGTCATACTAGTGCCAGTACAACCATTTGCTGAGGTAATTTCCAACATCCATACGCCTGTCTCATCTACCATTGGCGTTTGCCCCATCACAACCGTTCCATTTTCTGAAGTCCAAACATATACCGCGTCTGCATCATCAGATCCTCCTTCTAGCATTACGGTAGGTGTGTTACAATTTAATATAGAATTAACCTGAGCCGTAGCTATAGGCATAGTTCTGCCATCTGTAATTTCAACTGTTTCTGTACTTGTACAATTATTAACTTGATTGGTAACGGTCAAAACATATGTACCAGGTTCTGTTGCTACAAAATTCGGATCAGTGCTTACTTCTACGTTGTTAAGTACCCAAGAGAAAGAAACTGGATTTCCATTTAAAGAAGAACCTGAGCCACCTAAGGCGTAGGAATCCTCGCCTGGTCTACATGTCAATTCAAATGCTGGATTTACTTGTATCATTGGTTCATCATTATTTGAATCTACCAGTATTTCCATAGTATTAGTACAACCATTTTCACCTACTGCCACCACAGTATATATTCCAGGTTCTGATACTGTAGGATTACTTAAATTTTCTGTCAATGAAATTCCATTTGGATCAGTCCAAGTAAAATTTGTATTCATATTATTTGGATCCATAGCCATAAGCGTTACTTGGTCATTTGGTGCACAGAAGATTGTCCCGGCAGCCAGTTCTACCTCAGGAATAGCAAAATCTAAATTTACTGTAACAGTAGACTCTCCTGGACAACTATTTATACTATTAACACCTTGGATAGTGTATTGACCTGGTATACTATTTTCATTTAAAATAATTGGATTCCCGGGAATTGGATTTCCTAAAGGATCTAGCCAAGTTAATTCTACATTAGGATCTGGGTTTTGAAGAAATCCAAGAAATTCTCTTGTTGGATTATTGCAAGAAATATCCCCATTTTGACCAGAAATTTGCTCCCAAAGTACAGTAGGTACTTCGGAATCATTTTCTACTTCTGCAGTAACACTACTAGTGCAACCATTATCTTCATTTGTTACGATCAAAGTATACGTTCCTGCAGAAGTCACCATTGGATTTTGCTCTGAGAATACATTCATACCCCCATCTATCCACATATATGATACATTGGGTGAACTAGAGCCACCCATTAATTGAACACCATCCATGTTTGTACAAGTAATAATTCCCCCAAAGGCGGTTAAGCCTTCTGGTTCATCAAAATCTGTTGTCACTTCTACGGTCGTCATTTGTGTACATCCATTCTCATCATCAGTAATTATTAACGAGTAGGTTCCGTTAGACATCGCATTAATCATTGCTGTAGAGCCAACAGGTGTATTATCAGGTCCTATCCATTCATATGTCAAAGTTCCAATACCCATGGATGCAGAACCATCCAATTCTACACCAATATTTTCGTTTAAACAATTCAATACCTGCGGCATTCCTGCATCAGGAGTAGGTTCCATCATATTGTCATCTACAGATATAGTTACCATAGTAGAACACCCATTTTCTTCATTTGTAATGACCAGCGTGTAGTCACCGGTTGAATTAACTTCTTGATCAACTTCTGTACCTAAGGCAGCTCCCATATCATCAGCCCCTTGATACCATTGATAAGTAATAGTATTAGCGTCGTTAGTAGAATTGCCTTGCAACATTGTACTAGGCATATTACAAGTCAAATCAGCTGGCTCATCAATACTCGCATCTGGAGGAGTCATGTCCGCTATTACTTCTATATCCATTTCAGAAACGCATCCATTATTAGGGTTAGTAACTAAAACTGTATAAATTCCTTCTGAATCAAAATCAACATTTGCTGTAGTGGCTATCACTTCTCCTCCCAACACCGACCACTCGTAAATAAGATTTCCAATGGCCCCACCGCTTGGATCTGTTGCATTCGCAATAGCAGTCACCATTTCATTATTACAATCAATCACTAAAGTTTCAGGCAACTCGTCTATCACAGGAGCATCCATATCCATGTTTAGCACAGTAACTTGCTCCAATGTACATCCACTTTGTACATCCGTAATTATAAGCGTATAAGTTCCTGCTGCGTCCGCTATTAATATAGAGTCAGCAGATACTACCATATTATTTTCATCAAGCCAAGAATATGTATATTCATCATTACCACCAGATGCAATAGCCCCTGGGAAAACAACTTCAGAAACATCACAATTAAGTATAGAATCTCTAACCTCACTAACCTCTATCGCAGGCATATCAACAGTCACATTAAATGAAATCTCAGTCTGACATTGGTTCACACTGTTGACAGCTGTCAAAGTGTATACTCCTGCCTCTGTAATATCCGACAACTCAGGTACACTCACATTTAAATCTCCATTGGGGCCTTGCCAAGAATATTCAATTGGGTCAGATGCAATTCCTGAAGTACTTACATCCATAGATGTTGTGATGCAGTTAAGCGTAATATCTTCAATCGTTTCTAATACAGGAGGATCCACCATTCCCAATACTTCTACTTGATCTACCGCGGTGCATCCATTTTCCGTATCTGTAACGGTAACACTATATACACCACTATTACTCACAGTTGGCGTTTCAGTATCAGCACCTTCAATAGGAGAACCATCAGAAGCTGCCCACATAAAGGTTCGATTATGGCCGGAAGTAAATGTAATAGACGCATCTAATACAACAGAAGGATTTGCGGTACAGTCTATCATTGGTGGTGTTCTAATATCCACCTCTGGCTCTCTAAAATCAAAAAAGATTTCAACCCCAGCATCTGCAAAACATAACTCAGTAAAATTAGTTAAGAATCCATAAATTATATCAACTGATCCGTAGGTCTGGTCAGGAAAATACATTTCAACAATCTCTCTTGTAATAACATATTCATTCAAGCGGCCCTGTGGCGCTACAAGGTGAACATCTAAAAGAACTCTGTCACCGTTGGCATCTACGATTTGCCACTGCTCTACAGCAGGAACTGAATTATCTACTGGATCTCCTTCTACAAAGACCGCATCATTACGACAATTCAAAACGATCTCTCCTCCATTCGCTCCACCAGTTAATTCTGCTTCAGCTGGAGGTGGTTCCACCACTTCTAATGCTACAGTAGTACATAATGGACAGCAAGAACCATTATCTATAATTTGAACTGAGTATTCTCCCATTTCGTTGAAGAAATTGCCGTCTAGTGTACCTCTGACAAAATTATCTGTGATAACATCTCCTGGAGTAGTTGCGATAACATTTCCTGAAGGATTCAACCAGTAGAAAGTTAGGTCTGTCGTAGCTATACCTCCCACCATTACATCTACAATTGCTCCAGAGCCAAAGGATGGAGTAAATTCTCCAGGATTTAATACATCAGGGCACAATTGACCTGGGTCACTTATAGCAATATCGTATTCAGGAATACCGAACCCATCTAAAACGTCTATTCTCAAATCACAAACTCCTCCTGCAAAACCATCCACTAGTATATAGTATGGATTTCCAGGTATAAGATTATCTGCACGTAATATGGTGTTGTTATTAAATAGCCCACCTTGCCCAACTGCACCAAAACAAGCAGGTTGTCCATTAGCACTCATGGTTCGATAGCTACTTACGCAATTTGTTTCACAAATTGCTACCTGTATACCTCTTGCATTACCTCCGTCTGCACAATTAGATGTAGTAATAAGCAATTCGATATCATTTGTTTGGGCAGTAAAGCCAATCCAAAAATTGTTATGTGTGCCTGTACCAGGTCCACAAAATCCGACCGTAGGGCCAAATAAATCGTTGGTGAATCCTGTAGTCGTTGTTTCAAAACCGTCGAGCTCACATATAGTTGGGTTTGGTGCATTTTCACAATCATTATCAGAAATTTTGCTTCCACAAGGAGAACATTCATTCACATATCTCGGGCCTGGTGCTATAAATCCACATGGTACAGGAGGGTCATCTGTTGACATTTGCCCATCTATGATTGGTGGTAATAATTCAAAAATATTACAATCTTCATCTTGAGCTAAGATTGATAAAGATGCTCCTAAAAATAAAGTAACAAAGATAAAGTGGTAAATTTTTCCCATAATAAAAATTTAAGTCCAAACAATATTTGCTCAGGAAATCAAAATGGGATTAGAAACAAAATAATATAGTCAAGGAAGGTTGAAAATGGCTATATTTTAATTAAACATCTCTTAAATTTAAATAAAGCATTTCAAAAAGTTCTATTAAAACTAATTTTAATTTCAACAGTACCTAATAATTTAATCTTCTTATTGAATATTGGTTTCCACATTTCTGAAGTCCATATAAATATTAGAAGAATTTATTGGGCCAAAACGCTGCATTAGAATTCAGTTTTATCAAATATATATTTAACAATGGTTCGGTAATTAAATTTTAAATCGCTGACAACCAGAATATTATAACTA
>CAYZUW010000305.1:0-5291 GCA_964481325.1 uncultured Saprospiraceae bacterium | reverse complement strand
CGACTATAGTCTACAGGCTAAGCAGGTAGCTTGTACAGCGGATGACGCGACCTCTGGCAAAGACCTTTTCGGGATTTGCCAGAAGGCTCTCCCTAAAGATTAAGGTATCAATAAAAGTAAAACAACTATCTATGAATCTGGACGTAACCACTAAACTTCTCTCCTCGCCCTATGTCCACCACATAAAAATAAGTTCCATCTGGCAAATGCTTTCCTTGCCATGTTCCATCCCATCCCTGGACGTTGGTATAGCCACGCTGTAAATAAACAAGCGCTCCCCATCTGTTATAAATGTGTATAATATTGTCAGGATACAATTCTATCCCTGTAATTGTAAATGTATCATTAGTGCCATCACCATTCGGAGAAAAGCCATTAAAGATGGTTATGTCCTCACATAAGATTTCAATATAAACGGTTGCCTCTGCTGTGCCAAAAGCCGTAACTATGCTATACCTAAAAGAATCCACTTCTCCACAGAAATCTCGATTGGGATAATAATTGATTGTATTATCTGAATTCAATTCTATTTGTCCAAACTGAGGATCAGTCAAAATATTTAACTGGGCAGTCTCCATGCCAAAGGTGTCATTCTTTAAGATGTCAATATTATTAAGATCGAAGTTGACTAAGGTGATTGTATCATCATCTACAGCAATCGGTGGGATAACGGAACCCTCTTCTACAACGTCCACAAAAATTACGGTAGAATCACAAACACCTGTCGCATCACATGCTACTAGACAAGCTAGATCTTCTCCTATTTCAAAGGACTCAACTAATAGACAAGAATCAATCAATGTGTACTCTACATTAGCTGTTGTTTCTTCTTCACAATAATTATCGATGAAAGTTATCGGCCCATTTAGTTCAGCCATATCTATACAATAAAGAGTATCCGCATTCACCTCCATAAGAATACGCACGGTATCAGTAGCGGTAGGTACGATCGATGTAGGTGTACATTGAACTGAAATTTGAATTGTATCTTTACAGCCTGTCTCTATGTTAGTAGCGACAATGTTGTAATCTCCTTCACCCAATACTAATGATATGGCACTAGGAACAAATAAAGCGTTGATATTAATGGATGCGATTTGACCTGTACTATTTTGCTCGATTTCTAGGGTGCCATAAGTGTTGGCACTTACTCCACCCGAAATTAATAATTGAGTAGAATCAATTTCCCAATTTCCTAATTCGTCCCATTGATTGATTAATGACAATAACTCATTTAGGGTATTAAATTCTCCTGAGAATATATCTTCATTGATGGTGAATGAATTTATCGTGTACGGTCCATCCTCACCCAAATCAGGTAAACTAAAATAAGAGATATTATAAACCGAATCGAAATTACAAGTACTTAATTTATCAAATAATCCATCATTATTTGTAAATATATATTGGTCTGCTTCATCAATATCTATATCTAAACAGTATTCCGTCTTTGCATCGCAATAGTTTAAATTAAGACTCAGTTCATCATCAGGGAAAATATTATATTCTCCTACACAAGTCGGAATGATATTGACAACAATTACTATATTAATGCATTCTCCTAAGGTATCACATAATGTAACACACAACTCATCTGTATCGCCTGCCACCAAAGTAGAATCATGTGTATAAGAAATACAGTTTTCAAAAATAGTATATGAACCTTGGCTTGGATCACCACAACTCGTTATTGAAATATTAAGTGTATCTAAATCTTTTGTATCAAGACACACATCTACTGATGTCATCTCAGTAGTAAAAATCCAAATCGTGTCTACATCCCCTGTGACTGGTTCTTCACAATTATCTGTTACTTCAATTTCGTCAAAAATTAATTGGCATCCATCTTCATTAGATACCGTAACAGAATAAAGACCTAAAAGTAGATCATTTCTAATATATCCAAATTCGCCATCGCTCCATTCATAGATCAATGTCGAATCTCTAAATTCAACAATACCATTTGCCGTATCGCAATCAGCAGCATTATTACTAATAATCTCTGCTTCTAATGAATCTGTCTCAACGACTATCTCAAGATTCGTAAAACACATTTCATCTTCTACCCTACTAATTCTAACTATATAAGTTCCAGCAGGCACACCCAATCGAGTGCTTGTGGATACCGTATCCTGCACTCCTAAATCAGGTGTCCATGTCAAATTCAAGCTCGTGTCGGAATCTAAAGTTTCAATAACGACTATTCCGTTTTCTCCATTGCAGTTGGCATTCGTAATATCTATATTCAAAATAATGGGTGTTTCGCAAGTTTGCTCTGCGCCACAGTTATCAATAATAATTACACTAATTACGTTATTGCATTCCGTAAGCTGATCGATTATAGTCACTTGATATTCACCCGATGTTAAATTATCTCTGAATTCTCCCATAAATCCATCCTCCCATTGGAATACATAGTTAAAGTCATTTTGGAATTCCACACTACCTCCATCATCGCAGGTAGCTGCTGTTTGAGATAAAATATTTGCAGCAGGTCCATTTACATTCCCAACTGCAATGGACAATTCCGTTCTACAACTATCGTTTACGGTATTAGCAATTGTAACAAAATAAGTTCCAACTTCTAGATCCGTCACAGTAGACATATTTAAGGTAGTCACTGATGGCTCCCACATATACACTACTTCTTCATCACCTTCAACTGTAAGTGTTATACTACCCGTATTATTCCCGCAAGACGATTCTGTTACTTCTACATTTACTATAGGATTATCACAAACTATTATATCGGGCTCGCAATTTTCATTCAACACTTCGATGAGTATAGAATCTACAGCAAGGCAAGCGCCATCGATTTTACCAGACACATGAAACAGATAAAGCCCAGCTGGCATATCAAATTCTGAAATGATAGGATTTTCTTCGTTAGATAAGAAATTGTTCGGTCCAGTCCATACATAATCTGTGGCACCTTGTACATTTAGCTCAAGTGTGTCTCCCTGACAAATAGGACCATTGCTAGATAGGCTTAAATCTGGTGTATCTTGTACCTGAATATTTGTAATGATTTCATTTTCACACGCATCAGCAGTTGCTATTAAAGCAACTTCAAAATTACCCGGCTGATTGAATAAGTAAGTAAAATTATCTAAGGTGTCATCTTGGATAACTCCATCTACAAACCAAGTAAAACTTGTATTACTCAAATTTGAATTTGCGTTAAACACAACTTCTTCTCCACTGCATATTTCTTCACTACTTGCTGCAACATCAACAAGCAAGTTTCCTTGAACGAAAATATTTTGAATAGTGGCGGCCGAATTACCACAAGCATCTGTTGTAATCCATGTTCTCGTAATAGTATAACTACATCCCTCCCCTATGGTTTCCGAGAATGTAATCTCCGGATTGGCATCACAATTATCAATGACAGAAAGCGAAGGAGCCATTGGGATTGGATCCGTCGCCGCAATTACTATATCCGTCGGTGCGCCTAAAAATAAAGGAGCAGCAATGTCTAGTATTTCAATAGTTTGACTTGCACTTGACCAATTTCCGCATGCATCTACTGCAGACCAAATTCTGGTTATTCTGGTCGCTTGTGGACAAGCACCTGGCTCTGTTGTTTCTTCAAAAACAAGTTCTATACTCGCATCACAATTATCTGTCACTACAACATTCGCAACAGGCAATTCAGAAACGGCTCCACATTCCATTGTAACATCGGCTGGCACATTTGAAATTACTGGAGTTTCTGTGTCTCCTTCTACCGTTATGACTTGTTCGGCTACGCTTGAATTTCCACAAGCATCTGTTGCTATCCAAACTCTAGTGATAGTATACTGACTTTGGCAATCCTCCATACTGGAAGTAGAGTTTTCTAAAAAGTCAACTTGTACAGCTGCATCACAATTATCCGAAGCAGTAAGGGATGGAGCAGGTAAAGGTTCACCTCCACACGTAATTGTTTCATCTATAGGTGCTCCAGATAAAACAGGTGCTATAAAATCTCCAACTTCGATGCTTTGCTCTGCAGTAGTTACATTTCCACAATCGTCTGTCGCGGTCCAGGTTCTTATCAACTGATAAGAATTTTCACAAGTATTAGATATTCTTTGTTCATTGAAATCAATATCTACAGCACTATCACAATTATCAGTCGCTTGAACATTCGTGAGATCAATTGATGGAACTTCATTGCAATCAAATGTAAGATCCGATGGCACTCCAATCAAAGTTGGTGGCGTCTCGTCTCCAACTACTGTAATGACTTGCTGGACCACATTTGAATTACCACAAGCGTCTGTAGCCGTCCAGGTTCTTGTAAGCGTGTATGAAGTTGTACAATCCACCACTGGCTCACTAGACGATTCATCGAAAACAACGGTTACACTCGAATCACAATTATCTGCAGCTGTTAATATAGCAGCTGCAGCAGGTACGCCTCCACAAGAAACCACCTCATCTAACGGCGCGCCGGAAAGAGTTGGTGCCGTAGTATCTTGCACAAAGACTCTTTGCTCTGCTATTGTTTCATTTCCACAATCATCCGTCGCCGTCCATGTTCTTACTATCGTAAATATATTGGCACAGGAACCAGGTTCTGCAATTTCTGAAAATGCAATATCTACATTGGTATCACAATTATCTGTGGCCGAGATTAAGTTTTGATTTACAACGGGTATCGCATCGCATTCTACTGTTTCGTCTGCTGGTATGCCGACTAAAGAAGGTGCACTAGCATCTCCTTGTACTGTTACTACTTGCTCGACTATACTTGAATTTCCACAAACATCCGTTGCTGTCCATGTTCTCGTGATGATATAGGAGGTGGTACAATCAATTATACTTTCGCTAGATACTTCATTAAACACAACCATTACATTTGGATCACAATTATCTGAAGCAACTAAAGTCATGGCTGGGCTTGGGATCGCGCCACAGCTTATGGTTTCATCCACTGGGACGCCTGATATAACAGGAGCCGTAGTATCTTGAACTAAGATTCTTTGCTCTGCTATTGTTTCATTTCCGCAATCGTCTGTCGCCGTCCAGGTTCTTACTATCGTAAATGTATTGGTACAAAAACCAGGTTCTGTTATTTCTACAAATACAATATCAACATTTGTATCGCAATTATCGATTGCGGAAATTAGACTTTGATTTGCTTCTGATATAGAACTGCATTCTACCGTTTCATCTGCTGGCATGCCCGACAAAGTTGGTGCACCGACATCTCCTTCTACCGTTACGACTTGCTCGACTATACTTGAATTACCACAAATATCAGTTGCCGTCCACGTTCTTGTGATGGTATAGGAAGTGGTGCA
>CAYZUW010000304.1:0-5301 GCA_964481325.1 uncultured Saprospiraceae bacterium | reverse complement strand
TAGAGAAATCGGTTCTGAATGGATGGGCTATAAGACTTGGCAAAAACTAGGGATAGATCAAGTATTAGAGGACAATGGATTTAGTGAAATAGAAAAACAATTAGCGCAGACACAAATAATTAGCAGAGCAGTATATCCTGGCTCTGAATTAGCAACCTCAAAATGGATAAAAGAGAATTCTGCAATTACTGAATTGACTGGTTTTCCACTTGAAAAGATGAATAAAGATAGGCTTTATAGAGGCGCGCTAAAGCTACACACAATAAAAGACAAACTAGAACAGCACCTATCGGTTCGCACAAACGAGATTTTTGACATACAAGATAAGATAGTGCTATATGATTTAACCAATACTTATTTTGAGGGCAGCAAGCGCAATAGCAAATTAGCTAAGTTTGGTAGAAGCAAAGAAAAGCGCTCAGATGCCAGATTAGTTGTATTGGCTTTGGTAGTAAATATTTACGGATTTATAAAATACTCTTCCATTCATGAGGGCAATTTTGCTGACAGCACAAGCCTTGAGATCATTCTAAAAGATTTGGACTACATGTCTCAAAGTCAAAAACCTTTGATTGTAATGGATGCAGGTATAGCTACCAAAGCAAATTTAGAATTGGTGCGTAAGAAGAACTATCATTACTTATGTGTATCACGCAGTAAATTAAAAAACTACAAATTTGATCCTGACCGACTTACGGTAATATTAGAAACAAAATCAAAAAAGGAAGTAGTCCTGAAGAAGGTGCTTGCAGAAGAAGATTCCGATTATTATTTGGAAGTAATAAGCCAAAGTAAAGGGCTTAAGGAAGCAGGAATGAAGAGTCAGTTTGAACAACGCTTCGAGCAAGAGTTAGAAAAGATAAAAAACTCCATTGCTAAGAAAGGGGGGACCAAGCGTGTAGAAAAAGTACATGAGCGCATAGGTCGTGCAAAACAGAAGTATCCATCAGTACATGCAAGATATATTATCACCCTTACCAATGATGGTCAAGATAAAAATGTAGTGGATATCTCTTGGAAAATGGATACCGCAAAGAATAAAGCAAAGAAGCAAGAGCTTGGTAAATATTTTCTGCGCACAAGTATGGACATGAAAGACGAGGTTATTGTCTGGAATGTTTACAATACCATACGAGAAATAGAAAGCACATTTAGAGTTCTGAAGACAGATCTTGACCTACGGCCAATATATCATAAGAATGACGATGCTACTTTGGCACATTTACATTTAGGTTTACTAGCTTATTGGATAGTTAATACTATCAGGTGTCAACTTAAAACCAAAGGTATTAACCATAATTGGAAAGAAATAGTGCGCATTGGCAATACACAGAAGGTGATAACTACAAGTGGCTACAATAAAGCTGGAATAGAAGTCAAGGTTCGAAAGTGTTCTCAGCCAGAAGCCAAATTACGTAGACTTCTTGAGGCTTTAGAGGTAAAACCAAGACCTTTTACAAAATCAAAATCTGTAGTACACAAACTGAAATTCAAAAATTCAGAACCCGCAGAAACACAGGCTATTGGGTCTGGTTAATGCTCAATGTGGGTTAAAAGAATAAATACTACCTTTTATAACTCATTCGGTCTCTTATAGAGCCATCTTTTCTATGTATCACTACGGATGAGCCATAGTTTATGGCAATATCTCTAGCTCTCTCTATCGCGTCTTTTTGATTGTCATATATCGCAGTATACTTTTCATTCCCAGCTCCTTTAACCGCCCAGCCTTCATCATGAGGAACTACATGTTGATTATTTGTAGGTGCGCTCGTGCTAAAGCCCAAACTTTTAAGGACATCCTTAATAATCTTGCCTAGCAATTTCATCCAAAATGATCCTTCTCTTAAATCCGCCATGAACAATTATTTTAATTAGTTAAGGCTAATTTAATAAAAAAACCATTACCTATAAGCTTACAAGCCTATAGGTAATGGGTTCAAGTCTACTTAATTAAAACCTAATGGTCAAACCCGCAAGGAAGTTAGCCCCTGCTTGTGGATATAGAAAGTTTTCCGTTATCAAATCTCCAAAGATAAAACTATAGGTGTAACCATTTGCACTGTACAATGTATTGAAAACATTATTCACCTTTAAACTTACTCTTAGTTCTTTTATCTTCTTACTTGGTATTATATACTGTCCTAAGAAATCTGTTACAAAGTAGCTATCGAGAACTCTATTCTTATTAGAAAAATTGTCTAAAAACTGTTCTCCAACATATTTTGGATAAAGACTGAGTTCTAAATTTTGAATAGGATTTACTCTAATTTCACCCCCTGCAATTACATTTGGCGAATAGGCAATATCGGTATCGTTGAAAGTGGTTCTTACTTCTTGAACCGCATAGTAATCTGTGAAGTCTACTAGTACTTCGTCGATAGTTTCAATTTTGTTTTGGCTAAAGGTAGCGTTAGCTCCTACAGTAAGCCAGTCATTGAACTTGTATGCACCATTTAATTCTATACCCGCTCGAAAACTATCTTCTACATTTCTACGCAGTAGCCCTCCAACGTCGTTCAACTCACCTGTTGGTACCAATTGGTTATCATAAGACTGGTAATATAGATTAGCTTCTAAAACAAAATCTCCACTTAGTTTTTTATATCCCAATTCTAAATCAAAAAGCGTCTCATGCGTAGGTGCCTCATTATCCAAGGCATTGATAAAATCAGACCTAGAAGGCTCTTTATTAGCTACACCAAATGAAGTATAGAGGATTTGATCGTTCTTGATTTCATAAGTCAATCCAACTTTAGGATTGAAGAAGGTAAAATTTTCATCAATGTCATAATTTACCAAATCGTTATCCGTACCTGAGGTAGTATAATCAATATTTCTAACCTGGAGGTCCAAGTAGCCATTGAGTCCTTCTGCTAGGCTATAATCTACTTGAGCATATATGTTAGCATCATCTTTTCTTGCAACTCCAAAGTAGTAATTCTCTCCTAAAAATTCCAATTCTTCCAAATCTGTCCGAATGATTTCTCCAAAGTGATCTCCATCATACCTATGGAACGCGCCACCAAAAGTAAAATCAGCTTTCTTTTGATCAATATTGAAACTGGCTACCACCCCGTAAAAATCATTATCCAACCATCTCCTTCTTATAATATCTGCTGCAGATATTTCTTCCCCATTTATAATTGGATTATTGAAGCCATAATTTGCGAATAAATCTTGGAATCTAAATTCTTCAAAAAAGCCTCTACCTCTAGTATAGTGAAACGACACTTTACTACTCAAAGTATTTGTGATTTGATTGTTGAAATGTAGTTGATAGTGATCCTGCCTATAATCATCAACTTGATCTTCATATAGATAGTAATTATAACGCCGATCCGATTCAAACAAATTTAAAGAATCCTCTTGGGTAAAATATAGCACTCCAATATTATTTTGATAATGCGTAGTCAAGGCATCTATATCACCGTTTACTCTAGCCTCAGGTGTTCCAAACCAAGATTGAAAGGTTCTTTCCGAACCTAGCAAAGCAATTCCTTGAACACTAAAATTATCTACAAAGTATCCCGCTGAAAAATAGCCTGATCTCAAATCAGAGCTTGCTCTATCAACATATCCATCTGATTCTATCCATGATAAGCGCCCTTCAAAAACTAAATTATTCTTAAGTAAACCTGAGCTTAAATTTAAAGTGTGTTTTCTAGTATTGAAAGAACCAAATGTATTACTTAACTCTATAGAAGGTTCATTGTCATATCCTTTAGTGTCGATGTGAACACTGGCACCAAATGCTCCAGCTCCATTGGTAGATGCTCCCACTCCTCTTTGTATTTGGATACTATTTGTCGAACTTGCCAAATCTGGTAAGTTTACCCAAAATACACCTTGCGATTCAGAGTCGTTCAACGGAATATCATTAATTACAACATTCGTTCTAGTAGCGTCAGACCCTCTGACTCTCACACCAGTGTAGCCTATCCCAGCACCTGCGTCCGAGGTAGCCACCACTGAAGGCGTGTTACGCAACAGGTAAGGAATATCCTGACCTAGGTTTGACTTTTGCAGCTCTTCATTATCAATATTTGAAAATGAAAAAGGGGCCTTCTGCTTTACTCTTAAGGAATTCACTTCTACTGTTCCTAAAACGTTTGCGCCTGGAATCATTGGAATTTCTAAATAAGCATTTGTAGGAATTGTAAATTCCTGAGTATACTCTTTATATCCAATATAGGATACTCTTAAAGTATACGTTCCATCTGGAACATTTTTGATAGAGAAAAGACCATCCAAATCGGTTGATGCCGCTTGATTGGTTTCAACAATTTCGACTACTGCTCCAACCAATGGCTCGGTTGGCGTTTCATAAATTTTGCCTGTAAAAGTAGTCTGTGCATTAACGGCTAACATTGTACCTATAAAACAGATACATAAAAAGAATAACTCTTTCATTATAATTAGTTTAGCGTCAATACTGAGGTAGTATAAACAGTGATTATAAAATAAAATCTTGAGCGAAGAATTCGCTCAGCACTTATCCCTGCGCCGGAATTACCCGTATCAGGTTCTGTGGGTATAATCTCAGCCGTTGAAGTAAATCAAGTAGGCACCCCATGAGAATTGGCGCAAAGCTACGTCAAAAAAATCAAAATAATATTGGATTTATCTAAAAATCTAGATTTTTAAGTCTGTTTGATATTTCACCAGAAATTTCATTTTTGAAGTCCAACTCGAATTGTGAGAAATTTTCTTTTGGAATCGCCTTATCAAATTGTCCATTTTGCAACCTATGAATAGAATCACTTACGACTAACAAGCTTGATAATATATGAGAAGAAATTAGAATAAGTTTACCTTTTTCTTTCAGAGATTGGATTATCCTGATTAGAATTTCATTGCTTTGAATGTCTACTCCATTGAAGGGTTCATCAAGGATATATACATTCCGATCTAAGAGAATCAGACCCATAAAAGCAATCTTCTTTTTCATACCTGTGGAATAGTCTTCTACAAAATCATTGAGCGGCAGCTGAAATATTTCATTCCATTTTTGATAGTCTTTCTGGGGAGCTACTAATTGTAAATACTCTTTCCCTTTCATAAGTGGATAAAAATAGTTTTCTGTTTGCAGAAAGGCTATGTCTCTTTTTTTGATAGGATTTTCAGCTAATTTTATTTCGCCATGAATTGCTTTTTTGGTGCCATAAAGAGTATTGAAAAAAGTAGACTTTCCTGCTCCGTTCACGCCCAAGATACCGTGAATTTTTCCAGGTTTAAATTGAGCATTTAGTTTTTCAAGAACTACATTATTACCGTAAGACACGGTCAACTGATTAATCT
>CAYZUW010000303.1:0-5309 GCA_964481325.1 uncultured Saprospiraceae bacterium | reverse complement strand
GTGGTTGATTCATCTTTTCTGCATGCATGAAAGGAGACATTCCATAATAAATTTCAGGTGCTTCCCAATAACTGCGCTGTTCGCTCTGAAAACCAAATGGTGTTAGCGTTCTATTGTATGCGCCCGATCTAGCGATACCTGCAGCAAACAAGTCAGAATGAGAAAGCAAATTGGCTACCATAAATGCACCGTAACTATGCCCTCCTACCGCTACACGTTCTCTATCGATATAGCCTTTTTCATCTACTGCATCGATAGCTGCTTTAGCATTAGCCACTAACTGTTCAATGAATGAATCGTTTGGCTCTTCGTCTCCTTCTCCGACTATCGGAAATGAAGCATCATCCAATACGGCATATCCTCTAGTAACCCAATAAATCATAGATCCATAAAACGGATAGGTGAATTCATTTGGATTTTTTGTGCTCTGTCCAGCACTTGCCTTGTCTTTGAATTCTGTTGGGTACGCCCAAAGAATCATTGGCATCTTTTCTTTCTTTGCCATGTCATAACCGACCGGTAAATAAAGTGTACCAGATAGCTCCACACCGTCATCACGTTTATAATTAATCACTTCTTTATGTACATTTTGAAGACTTTTAAACGGGTTTTCAAATTGTGTGATTTGACTAAGCTTATCTTCCTTCAAGCTTCTAAAATAGTAATTAGGAAACTCGGTAGGCGATTCAATTCTCACTAACAATTGATCCTTATCAACATCATAACTTCTAAGGTCTTCTAGCTTATCCTTAAATGCAGACTGGTATACTCTTGTTGTTTTTTGAGTAGTCAAATCCATTTGATCCACAAACGGAAACTGTCCTTCTTTTGTATATCCATCTCCAATCAAAAAGACCTTATCTCCTTTCATAGTCAATACCCTACTCCCCATTTCATTTCTTTTAGTAACAAAGAATCCTGGATCACTATATCTATCTTGATAGTTTCTATCCCATATCTTATTAGGTCTTTGTGAAGCATCAGAAGGATTAAAAATATAAGATTTGCTATTTCTGGTATCCCACCAATAGTCACTAGCTATAGCCACATCCTTGGTGCCCCATGTTATCCCTGAATAACGATTGATGGTTTTAATCAAACTAGTACCCGCCCCTTTAAATGGAGCGTCCAACTGAAATACTTCATCTCTATGCGCTACTTTATTAGCTGGGTCACCACCATCTAATGCAGTAACATAAGTCAAACTAGCAGGCATATCACTTCTCCATCTAAAGCTACGCTTTCCTTTTCTCACTGCCATGAAGCCTTTAGGAAGATCCTCTATAAGAGGTACTTCAAGAACAGTCTCTACCTTACTTCCATTTTTATCATAAATAATAGTTTTAGAAGGAAACCTTCTGTACGGTACCAAATACGAAAAGGGCTTTTCTACTGTATTCACCATTACATAATTTCCATCAGGTGAAAAGTTAATAGAAGTGTACATATTATCTCCTAACCATCTTGACTTTGATCCATCTAGGGAGACTTTATACAATTCAGATAATGCTAATTGTTCGAAATTATGTTCATCATTTTTATTTTTCAATAGATCTTGGTAGGTTCTATTTTGTGCCTTTTTCCCATCATTTGCAGAAATTGTTGGGCCAATAGGAACTGCTGTTTTAGTATTTATGAGTGGCTTCTTTTGTGCAGATACCATTTTCACCAAAAGCGATTGGCTATCTTCAAACCAATTGATAACGTCTCTAAGATTGGCGTTGACATTTGCATCCGTTAATTTTTTCACAGTTGATGTATTGATATCCAATACCCATACTTCTACTCCACTGCTGGTAGTATTGGTAAAAGCGATTTTAGCTTGGTCTGGAGACCAATTAAAATTAGTCAACTTCGCATTTGCAGGCATGCCATCAACTTGAGCTATATTACCATTTTTTTGATTGAGTCTTTTTATTTTGACATTGTTAAAATAAGTTACCCTACTTCCGATATTGGTTTTAGGATCAATTCGAAGTCCTCCTAAGCGCAATTCTTCTTGAGACAATTCTTCTATAGATTTATAAGAATTACTGTACAGCAAAACCATATTATTTTTACTATCGTCCAATAGTACGTTTGGCGATCTTGGCACGTCTACAAGGTCAAGAATCTCACTAGGTGGTTTTTGGTAACTTAGATTATCCTGAGCATAAACAGACAGGATGGATAGACAAAAAACAAGTTGGAGTATGTATTTCATTTTGATTGATTTAGAAAAGATTTTAAGAATATATTTATAAGTAATATGGTTTCCGCTAAGATAGTAAATCTAAACAACATTTCTGTTATTGAAATGTAGGACTCTATACCTTCAGTCGCCTGAGTATCAGATAATTGATAATGGAAGAAATATCGCCAAATGAGACCCTACAGTGGAATATTCCCATGCTTTTTAGGTGGAAGTTTCACTACCTTGTTTTCAAGCATAGCAAAAGCCTTCATCAACTTGATTCTCGTCAATTTTGGATCTATCACTTCATCTATAAATCCACGTTGCGCCGCTCTGTAAGGATGCGCAAATTTATCCGCATATTCCTTCTCTTTTTCTGCCAGCTTCTTCTCAGAATTCTTAGCTGCTGCGATTTCTTTTCTAAAGATAATCTCAGAGGCACCTTTAGCACCCATCACCGCAATTTCAGCAGAAGGCCACGCATAATTCATATCTGCTCCGATGTGCTTACTATTCATTACATCATAAGCCCCTCCATATGCTTTTCGCGTTATCAAACTTACCCTAGGTACAGTCGCCTCACTGAAAGCGTATAGGAGTTTCGCTCCGTTTACAATTATACCATTCCATTCCTGATCTGTTCCAGGCAAGAACCCAGGTACATCCACCAATACCAATAAGGGGATATTAAAACAATCACAAAAACGAACAAAACGGGCTGCTTTCTTACTACTGTCTACATCCAATACACCTGCCAATGCAATAGGCTGATTCCCAACCACTCCGATGCTTCTACCACCTATTCTAGCAAAACCTACTATGATATTCTCCGCATAATTTTCGTGAATCTCAAAAAACGAATCTTCATCCACTATCTCAGAAACCACCTCCCGCATATCGTAAGGTTGATTGGCATTTTCAGGAATAAGATCTGTCAAAGCAGAACGCTCTTCCTCCCCTATTACATAATGCTTTTTAAAGGGTTTTTGCTCACAATTTTGAGGCAAATAACTCAACAGTTTTTTCAATTTCTGAATACAGTCTACGTCATGCAAAGCAGTCAAATGCGTTACACCAGATTTTGTGCTATGCGTAGAAGCACCACCCAATTCTTCAGCCGTCACCTGTTCATTAGTTACCGTCTTCACTACATTCGGTCCCGTCACAAACATGTAGGAAGTATTCTCTACCATCATCGTAAAATCTGTCATAGCAGGGGAATATACCGCCCCCCCAGCACAAGGTCCCATGATGGCAGATATCTGAGGTATCACACCAGAGGCATGCACATTACGCACAAATATATCCGCATACCCACCAAGTGAGCGTACCCCCTCTTGTATTCTAGCACCACCACTATCATTAAGCCCTATAAGGGGCGCTCCATTCTCTATCGCCAAATCCATAATTTTACAAATTTTTTCCGCATGCGTCTCAGAAAGAGACCCACCAAATACCGTAAAATCTTGGGCAAACACATAAACCAATCTACCTGATACAGTACCATAGCCTGTGATGACACCATCTCCATAATAGATTTGCTTATCCATCCCAAAGTCTTTAGTCCGATGCGTCACAAACATCCCTATCTCTTCAAAAGAATTGGTATCCATCAATAGCTCTATTCGTTCTCTTGCGGTGAGCTTGCCCTTCGCATGTTGCTTTTCTATTCTCGATTTTCCTCCTCCTTCATGCGCTGAGGATACTTTTTTATTCAGTAAATTTAACTTGTCTTTCATATATTCGTATCTTGTAATAGACCACAAAATAAACATATATTTAGCTTTATTAATAGAATCCTCTTTTTTGCGTTCATAATACAATCTATGGAATCACCTAGCTCACATAAAATATCCTCAAGAGTAGCAAAAATGGCAGAATCTGCTACATTACTCATGTCCAAACTAGCCCGTCAGTTGCGCGCAGAAGGGCACGATGTGATTAGCCTATCCCTAGGAGAGCCAGATTTTGACACCCCGCAACACATTAAAAAATTTGCAAAGCAAGCTCTCGATGAGGGCTATACGAAATACACACCTGTTTCAGGCCTTCCAGAATTACGCGAAGCCATTATCACTAAATTCAAGAGAGACAATCAGCTAGATTATGCTATGGATGAAATCGTCGTATCCAACGGCGCAAAGCAAAGCATATTCAATATTTGTATGGCCCTTCTTGATCCTGGAGACGAGGTCGCCATTTTGACCCCCTATTGGGTATCCTATTCCGCTATTATAAAACTAGCAGGAGGTACACCCGTTTATGTGAGTGCAGGTATCGAAGAAGACTTCAAAGTGAACGCTAAACAATTACGTCAAGCCATCACACCAAAGACCAAGTTTGTCATTTTCTCTTCTCCATGCAATCCGAGTGGATCAGTATATAGTAAAGAAGAATTGACTTCTCTTTCAGAAGTCATTCTAGAACATCCAGGCTTACTAGTGGTTTCAGATGAGATATACGAGTATATCAATTTTACCGATGCACACGCAAGCATTGGCGCACTACCCGACATGAAAGAACGAACCATCACTGTCAATGGCTTTGCCAAAGGCTTTGCTATGACAGGTTGGAGACTAGGATATATGGGTGCCCCTGCTTGGGTAGCCGCTGCATGTGCTAAGATACAAGGACAAGTTACCTCAGGTGCGACTTCCTTTGGACAGAAGGCAGGAGCCGAAGCCTTATTGGCCGACCTAGCACCTACCTATAAGATGAGATACGCCTTCGAACAGCGTCGCGAACTCGTCATCAATAAACTTAAGGAGATTCCTAATTTCAAAGTCAATAACCCTAAGGGAGCGTTTTACGTTTTCCCAGACATCAGCGCATATATCGGCAAGACTTATTCCGATGGTACACGTTTCGAGGACGACAACGCCTTCGCACTCTATCTATTGAAGCAGGCACACGTAGCCATTGTGGCAGGCTCTGCATTTGGAGCCCCAGGTTGTATACGCATTTCTTATGCTGCTAGCGAAGAGACACTCACAGAAGCCATCCGACGCATCAAGGACTGCTTAGCCAAGTTAAGCTAATTAAAGACTTTTCAATTTTGACTTTTTGGGGCCATCCCGATTTTGCATCGGGACCGTGTCGTCCGCTACTACCGCGAAAAAGCGGTAACGCTACCACC
>CAYZUW010000302.1:0-5324 GCA_964481325.1 uncultured Saprospiraceae bacterium | reverse complement strand
CTTCTACTCTTGCAGGCTGATCAACAACTTGTCTAGTAACAGTTTTGAATTTAGCAGGTCTTACATCTTCTACTGTAGAAGCAGGAGAAACTAAAACTTGGAAAGTCTCTGTTCTGTATACTGCAGGAATTTCTTCATAACAAGCTACATAGCAATCATCTGGGTTAGAAGAAAAACAACTTGGAGATTTCTTCTTTCTAATCCACTGACCTCTTGCAGGAGAAACTAATACTTGCTTAGAGTCTGTTCTGTACTTTGCAGGAATAGTCTTTAATGTTCTTTTTTCAGGTTCTACCATTACTTGCTCAGATACAGTTTTGAATGTAGCAGGAACAGTTTTGTACTTTGTTGAAGCTTCTTTAGCCAACATAGTTTCAGTAACATTTTCATAGACAGCAGGTACTTTGATTAATTTAGTACTTGCTTCTTTCTTTAGTTTTTGTACTGACACAGTTTCATAAACATCAGGAATCTTACATTTAGCGTAGCATTTTCCATACTCGCTTGTTGGTGGAAGATCTCCAAAAGGTATACCGTCAACTTGTGCATTAACAAAAACCAATGTTAAACAGAATACGAAGCTTAAAATAAGCTTCACTTGGTTTAGTTGATTTTTCATAAAAAAGGATAGTTTTAAATTTTTAAAATAAATAGGTAATCTTATGACGATAAGAGTGACCAACATGTCACAATATTCGACGTTTATCGTCTGCGACAGCAAATGTATAAATATTAAGATTAATTATTATAATTATAAGAGGGGTTTTTAAAAACAATAGTTGCATCGGGTTCTGCATAATATGTCTAATTTTGCATTAGCTATGCCCATGAATATAAGTGGAATAGAATTTAAAAAGAACTATGCTTAATCAAGTTACGCATCAAGATTTAGGACTGATTTCATACCAAAAGGCCTGGGATTATCAAACCATACTAAATAAGAAGTTAATCGCTCGAAAAAGGGCTTTTGGGGAGGAAAAAGGCTACAAACCCTACCATTATCTTCTCACATGCGAACACAAGCCTGTCTATACACTAGGTAAAAGCGGAAGTATGGATAACCTATTGCTCAATAGTTCGGAATTATCTTCCTCAAGCTTCGAATTTTTCAAAATTAACCGTGGTGGGGATATTACTTATCATGGCCCAGGACAACTTGTCGTCTATCCCATCTTTGATCTAGAATATTTCTTCAGAGATATCCACCGGTATGTAAGGCAACTAGAAGAAGTCGTCATTAGGACTTTAGCAGACTATGGTATTGAGGCTACCAGGCAAAAAGACTATACAGGGGTTTGGATATTGGATGAAAATGGACCGAGCAGGAAGATTTGCGCCATTGGCGTTCATTTGAGTCGCTGGGTAACTTTACATGGACTGGCCTTCAATATCAACTCAAATTTGAGTCACTTTGATAATATTATTCCTTGTGGTATAGATGAGGGTGACAAAACGGTCACTTCACTTGAAAAGGAATTGGGTAAAAAGGTAGACCTAGAAGAAGTAAAAATGAAAATAAAGTCGCATTTTGCTTCACTTTTTGAATACAAATACGTTTAAAATCATATGAAAAAAGATATCCCGATCAAAAAAGTAGAAGGAATCGCTATAGCCATATTGCCTAGAGAGGATGATAATGGCGAAATCGATGATTCTCTGTGGAATGTCTACATTCTAAATACCAATGAATCTACTCTAACGGGTGTTCTGATTAATTCTCGTGGTTATGGGGAAGTGGATGGGGAAGAGAAAAAGACCTCTGTACTTAGACACTTTTTTGAAGAGATAGGCCCTTTAAGAGCTACTTTAATCGAACCTATACAATCTGATGTATTTGAGCTAGCAAATGAATACTGGGTTAGCTACAAACTAGACGGGCACATGTACGACAAAAAATATGTCTTTGTGAAAGGCAGTATAGATAAAATGAATTTTACCACTATCCCATATATAGAAAAGATGGGAGTAATGATCAAATAATGCAAGAAAAGAAAACAAGTGATTCTTTCACTATCATGTCAGAAATGATAATGCCTAATGATACCAATCCCTTAGGTAATCTTATGGGAGGTAACCTGATGCGCTGGATGGATATTGCCGGAGGTATATGTGCCGGTAAGCACTGTGAGGCACATGTAGTGACTGCTAGTGTAGACCACGTATCCTTTCAAAAGCCTATCCACGTTGGAGACGTGATTACCCTCAAAGCCAAAGTGACGAGGGCATTTAATACCTCTGTAGAAATATACGTAGAGGTTTTTGCGGAGAATGTAAAAGGGCACGAAAGCAGAATGTCCAATCATGCTTATTTTACTTTTGTTGCATTGGATGATGCGCACAAAAAACCTATAAAAGTGCCCCAGCTGATACCACTTTCGGAGGAAGAACAAAAGCTATACGAAAGTGCATCTAGAAGAAGAGAAATCCGCCTTATTCTTAGTGGAAGGATGAAGCCAGAAGAAGCCACAGAAGTCAAAAATTTCTTTGCTTCTAAATAAATAATACAAAGCATAAATAAAAAAAGCCGTATCGCTATTCGCGATACGGCTTTTTTTACTTGTTTAAAGCTATTTATTGTATAAGTACTTATTCTTTAATCACCTGAAATTTCTTCTGCAATACAGAACCATCACTAACCTTTGATTTGACAATGTACATACCTTGCGCATACTTGCTTACATCTAACTCTGCTCTCTCCCACTGCACATTATTTATGCTGAACATCTCTACACCTGTGATGCTATAAATAGTAACGTCTGTCATCAGTTCTTCTCCATTTAAGTGGATAGTCAAGAACTGGTCTGTTGGATTTGGAAAAAGGATTAAGTCTTCGTTGGTAGCGAGGTCGTCCGCTCCACCTGTATCATAGATTACTTGTGTCTCGAAGTCAGGTAATCGGAAGTATTGTCCGTTATCATCTTGACCAATGATGTCTTTTATAGATATATCAATAGGAACAAATCTACTAGCTAACTGTGGATCAATATCATCGTCAATAATAAAACTTACTGTAGCTACTTTACCATGACCTGAAACAGAATAGCCATTAGTTCTGGTTACTCCAACATCTACTCTTTCAAGCAATTCTAAGTTCTTAGTAAGAGACAATACTGGGGAATTATTATTAGTATACAACCAAGAATTTTCGTCAAAGTCAATATCTATAGAAGAAGGATCTACAAAAGTGCTGTTGTATTCGAATGCGTAGGTAAATCCATACATATTAATCGCTTCGTTCCCACTTTGTCCTAAAAGCAAATCAAAAGTAACCAAGTCACCCGCATTGTATGGCCCAGCGGAAGTCGCTTGCAAAATGATTGGATAGGTCTTTTCAAATGGGTTAATTTCAGGATGTACCGTGTGGGTAAAATTGTAGGAATTATCTAAACCCGTCAAATCATCTTGATTGACTTCTCCATTTCCATCCGTATCGGCATATTTGATATCTAGATTACTGCCGAAACTTGATTTACCCCACTCATTGGCAAACTGACCAAACCAGTCAATCGAAGGAGCTATTCTAGCAATTCCAAACTCTCCAATCGTTCTTCCTAATTGCAATAAATCCAGCATATTGGCAATACCATCATTATTTGCATCTCCTGGCCATACACAATCCTGTGATGCGCATAACTCAGTTCCCACATCCAATACGTGTACTATTATTTTTGTCAGATAACAAGTGTTGTTTACTGTGATACAATAGTTGATTTCAAATTCATCATCTCCTGTATAATCAATATCAGGGTAATATACCATGACATTACTCACGTTTATGCTTTGATTTTGAACCGTAATAGTGGTGTCTTGATCGTAATATATGAGGTTACCATGATTAGGATCATTGACTATACTAAACTCAGCGTACTCAATCGGTATATCATAGTATAATATAAGTGGTGTATTTTTATTGGTGTACAATTCAAAAGGTTCGTCTTGCGGTTCTTGATCATCCACCTCTACTGTGACGGTTGCGGTTTCTATAAATCCTCCATTATTTTTAACTGTGTAGGTAAACTCAGCAGCCCCCGTGTAGTCTGTGCTTGGAGCAAACTTCAAGATGTCTCCATTTATTTTAGTAACTACACCTTCTCCGAATTGTGGTTGGGTAAAAGAATGGATATTAAAATTCCCAATATCATTATTCGTTACATTTATTTCAAGGTCTGTATTTATAGGGGTATATCCATAATCATCAAAAGCTACTGTATTGGTATTTTGTTGAGGCAAAACATCAATAAATATATCTCTAAACAAAATTTGCCCACTAAATGTCCTTTTTACTACCACTACGTCGAGTCCTACAAATCCAGCATCGGGTGTATAAGTAATGACGCCGCCAGGTTCGATTACAGCAGATCCGTTGCTAGGACTACTAGAAATTTCGTATCCTTCATAGGTCAATGGGATAGTTAAAGGATTATCTTGTAAAGTACTCACATAGATACTATCGCTTACTGTGGGCTCACTTCCATCTGTAACGGATATAGTAAGGGTACCTGTTGAACAATTATCAATAGAATCGCAAACCACGTAATTAAGAGAACCGAATCCAGCAAAACCAGGGTCTGGTTGATAATAAATACTACTATCTGGTAAAATAAAGGCAAAACCATTACTCACTACAGGAATACTGGTCAATTCAAGTATACCCATACTTGAAAAGTCGTTATTAAGTACATTTACTTCAATAGCTTGATCCAAGTTCGTAGTAGCAAAATCATTATTGGCGTTTATGATAGAAGGTACCACGTCAACATAGGCTATAGAATGCGTGATATTTCCAGGAGAAACAAAGAAGTTAAATTGTACCGTATCCACCCCTAAAAATCCAGGATCGCTGATATAGGTAAATTGATATTGGGTTCCGCCTAATGGGTTTTTAATAATAGAACCATTATCAGCAAAAGCTGTAGCAGTTCCTCCAAAAGAAGTTACATTTGGAAAAACAAGAGATTCACCAGCTATGACTTGATAGGTAGGTACAAATTGAGCATATACTGAAAGGCTAGTCCCAATAGCAAAGAGAGCTACTAAAACTATTTTGTATAAGTGTGATATTCTCATGGTATCCATATTATTCATTTCTAAGGAAAAGATTGTCAATACAACTTGTTACAATCCTACATCCTATGCATGAACAAAAAACGCATATTGTAAGAATAAATCTACCTTATTTGAAATTAATTATTTATTGTAATTATTTGACTTGCAACACTTTATCTATACTAAGATAAATTTGTATTTTGTAAGTTGTAATAATATTTTTAATTTCAAGGAGAAAAATAGACTTGATTTTCCTTAAAAACGCTTTGTTTCAATGC
>CAYZUW010000301.1:0-5327 GCA_964481325.1 uncultured Saprospiraceae bacterium | reverse complement strand
AAAGTTTCCTTCTACATATCTAGAGAATAAATGGACCTTAGCCACCCGTATTAGCGTATAGGATGTATAGATTTGAATCATTCAAAGCAGTAAATGATAAAGATAACATGCAAGCAGCAGACTGGAAAATCAAGGTGATCGCGGATGTCACCTGCGACATTGCACCCGTTTCTTCCATACCCTCTACCCTATTTGCCTCCACAATTGCAGAACCGATATTTGGATTTGACCCACAGACGGGCAAAGAATTCGCACCCCATCAAGAAGGCATTGTAGACATGATGACCGTGGATAATTTACCTAACGAATTGTCGAGAGATGCCAGCAAAGCCTTTGGTGAAATGTTTACGGAGTATGTCCTCGAAAAGCTGCAAGAAACGAATAGTTCACTGTTAGAGCGTGCCATGCTAACTAGCAATGGACAACTAGGACCACTCTACAAATACCTGGCAGAAGACTACGTAAATGAGAAAAAGGTATGAATATGAATATATTATGTTCTAATTATTTAACAACCAATTTTCTACGTTCTTCAGAATCCGATCTTGCGGATTGACATTATCCCCTTTCTCAAACTGCTGACCTGTAATCGTCTCATACAGTGTGATATACCTATCACTCACCTCCTGCACAAAATGCATCGGCATTTCTGGCATGATTTGCCCCTCCTTGCCTTGAAAGTTGTGCGCCATGAGCCACTCTCTCACAAATTCTTTACTCAGTTGTTTTTGTTTTTCCCCATTCACTAAGCGTTCAGCGTAGCCCTCCTTATAATAGTAGCGCGAACTATCTGGGGTATGGATTTCATCTATCAGATACACCTTCCCCTCGTACATCCCAAATTCATATTTCGTATCCACCAAGATCAGGCCTTGCTTAGCAGCCATTTCAGTTCCACGCGCAAACAGTTGATGCGTGTAGGTCTCCAGTTGCTCATATATTTCCTTACTCAGAATCCCTTGCTTGAGTATCTCCTCCTTACTGATATCCTCATCATGCCCCTCATCTGCCTTGGTCGCAGGTGTGATGATAGGCTTAGGAAAACGCTCCGATTCAGTCATCCCATCAGGCATAGGCTCCCCACAAAGCAGTCTCTTGCCCGCCGAATATTCGCGCCACGCGTGCCCCGCTAAATAACCTCGGATCACCATCTCTATCTTGATAGGCGCACATCGAAGCCCTACAGAAACATTAGGATCAGGACTCGCCACCAACCAATTCGGTACTATATCTCGTGTAGCATTCAAAAAATAATTGGCCGTCTGATTCAGCACTTGTCCTTTGTAAGGGATCGCATTGTGCAGAATATGGTCAAATGCCGATATCCGATCAGAAGCCACCATCACCAGCTTATCACCTATATCGTATACATCCCGCACCTTACCATGATATACGCCTGTCTGACCAGGAAAAGAAAAACTTGTTTCAGCAATTGTATGCATCTTTATATTTTTCACAAAAGTATCTATTTTTGCCCGTACTAAAAAGCAAAATATTTGGATTTGGGAGCTCCCCCGATGAGCCCCTGTTCGTCCCTCACAGTTGCTCATGGGGTCGGGTCTTCCGTTCCTACCGCGAAAAAGCGGTACCACTCCACCCCCTAGCTTCTTACGCGCTCCGTCCCGATGTTGCGTTTCACTCCAATCGGGACAAGCTTTGTCGCGCTTGGTCGCCTGCGGCGAGTCGCGCTTGTATAACAGCTTAACAAAATGAATAAAAACTTTAATTAATAGATAAAAACGACCACAAGTCTAGATATCTGGAGAAAGTAATAACGTTTCCTTTACATAATCACTGGCTTAGGTCTCGTTATAATTAAAAAACTTACTTTTAGGGTACATTTACAACCATCAACCAATACAGATATCAGGAAAGGAGAATTGTGAAAAAAGGACTGAGATATACCATCTATATCATATTGGCACTATTGCTTTTCTTAATAGTCGCCTTGCTGCTATTACAGCTGCCTGCTGTCCAAACTAGTGTCGTCAATAAAATAAATCATAGCCTAGCAGAAAAACTAGGCAATAAGATGTCTGTAAGTTCGGTAGACATTGATTACCTCAACCGAGTTTCCCTTGACAGTATCTATCTCGAAGATCAACAAGGAGACACTTTAGCCTTTATAGAAAAACTGGAGGTGAAAGTTTCCCTACTTGGATTGCTCAAAAATGAGTTGCTCATCACGGACGCCTCCCTAACAGGAGCAGATATTCAGCTAAGAAAAGACACTAATAGTGAAGACTTCAACTTCCAATTCTTGATAGACGCTTTCTCTAAGGATAAGTCAACAGACAATAAAAACGCTTTACTCTTTGATTTAGACAAACTAAATCTTGAGAACACGCATTTCAGTTTAAAAGACGATTCCACATACTTAGACGTAGTGCTAGAAAAAGGGACTTTAAATCTAGAATCTTTAGATATTGAAAATAAGAAGATAATAGCTGACGACCTTATACTAGAGAATACACAAATTCATTATAACTATGAAGCTCGCTCTTCGCAAGAAGGTAACAAACTCCAATTCCCAAACTTGCCTTGGCAAATAGAGATTGGTCACATTAAAACTCAAAAAGTAAACTTGCTGCTCAATGAGAAAAATAGTCAGTCAGACAATTCCACTCTTGCTTTCAACAATTTGTACGCGAGCGATATCAATTTTTCAGCTAAAAACATCAAAATTGACAGTACCCAAATCAATGGTCAGATAGCTCAACTTTCACTCAAAGAACAATGCGGATTCCAATTGGACAATCTACAGCTTGATTTCAACATCAATGAAATGGGCATCAAGGTACCTAATCTCGCCTTAGAAACACCGCATAGCAAAATATTCAGTAGCACTACACTTACCTTCGAAGAATTCGCAGACTTGAAAAATCCGAGGGCCATAGAAATCAATTCCGTATTTGACAATTCAAAGATCAGTTTTAAAGATCTCCGCTACTTCTCTCCTTTCTTTTCGAAGAATGCCTTTGCCAATATTTCCTCTCAAGAAAATATTATTCTAGATGGTGACTTAAAAGGGGATGTGCAAAGACTAAACTTCAAGGACGTTACCATTAATGTACCAGGCATAATCAATACTCGCCTGAATGGCCACTTGAGCAACTTGCTCGCCAAAGACAAGTTCAGCTTCAATATGCTTGTTGACAGATTGCAAACCAGCGCTACAAAACTTTCTACCGTGTTGCCAAGGGAAACGCTTCCCTTATCATTAAACACCTTTGGGAATGTGGACATCAAAGGAAAATTCACAGGCACGATACGATCATTTGAAGTACTCCGATTCGACTTCAATAGCGAAGCCAACACGGAGGCAAAATTTTCTGGAAGAATCACAGGCATTCAAGATCCAAAAAAATTACGTCTAGACCTCAACATAGAACAACTACATACTCATCTTGATGATATAAAGGGATTCATAAAAGGCGACCTACCCACGGCCATCAGAGAGGCAGGCGCTATACACTACAGTGGAGATTACAAGGGCTCACTAAAAGACTTTAAATTAGACGGCAAACTAGCTACGGACATTGGGAATGCAGAAACAGACGTAGCACTCCAATTCGACAACAACTACAAAGGGGCATCTTATTCAGGCGCAGTCCAACTACAAGACTTTGACTTGGGTGCTGTACTCAACAATGATGACTTTGGCAAGGTAAGTTTAGCGATTGACACAGACGGAGCAGGTCTAAATATCAACGAATTGAATAGCAAAATGAATATGGATGTTGCTAGCCTAAGCTACAAAGGAATACAGTACAAAAATTTCACGTTTAAAGGAGTCGTAGACCAGAAGAAAATAAACGGTGCTTTTAACATTGACAACACCAATGTAGTAGCAGCTTTTGATGGCTTGTTAGATCTATCTGGAGCAGAACCAGAAATGAACTTTGTATTAGATATAGATACGCTGTCTATGCAGCCCATGAATCTATCCCCACAAGACATCGCATTATCTGGCTATGCTACAATCAAAGGGAAAGGAAATTCTGTGGATGACTTCTTAGGCAATATAGAGATTGTGGGCTTCAATATGAGAAAAGAAACTTTAACCTATCACACCGATACGCTCACCTTATCTTCTACAATGCTTGAGACTAACAAAAAAGAACTAAAACTAAACACAGATGGGATCGAAGCCAGCATATCAGGCGAATTCAACATTTCGCAAATTCCTATCTACACTGAGGAATTAATCGATGACTATATTCCTATTCAGTGGTTCGACATAGCAGAAAATACAAGTGGTCGTAGCTTAAAGACTAAAGAAATATTTACTGCAAAACTGGAAATTGAAAATGAAGACCTACTGCACCTTTTCATTTCAAAACTAAACCAGCTAGAAGACCTGAGTCTCTATGCTTATGTTAATAGCGAGAAGGAATCTCTATTTTTGAATGGGAGTATTCTTTCCTTATCCTATGACAAATTCAAATCTAAAAATCTAGATTTATTTTCACAGAATAAAAATAACACTATCGAAAGTGATATAATATTCGAAGAGTTGACCGGTATTGCCAACTTTAAATTTCCGCAAAATAGTGTACATACTGTCTTGCATAAAGATAAGCTGAGACTAGAACTAGATGTACAGAATGACTCCTTACAAAACTTACTTTCCTTAGGAGGTGATTTAATTAACAAGGCAGGTATATATGAGTTCAAGTTTGACGAAGAATTACAACTAGATAGTACGACTTGGCTGGTAGACAAGCAGAATAGTATTCAGTTTAAAAAAGATTATCTCTTCGTGAATGCATTGAGTATATCCAAAGATTTGCAAGTACTGCTTTTGCAGAGTGATAGAGATGAACCATTAGGCAACAATCCCTTGAATGTATTGCTAGCCAATTTTGACATCCATGAACTAAGTAATTTAATGTCTTTAGAAAATGATTTTCTTTACGGCATTGCAGATGGAAATATAATTATCCGAGACGTCTTCACAGCCCCTACCTATGGCGGAGATTTATTTGCTAAGGATATCATTTTAAATCAAAGAGAACTTGGGAATGTAAAAGTTGTAGCGGCGATAAGAGACACATCAAGCATTCTTGAATTAAGTGTTCTCCTAGATGGTAAAGGAAATCAGTTAGATGGAAAAGGGACTTTAGATTTAAGCAACAATGCTTTAAAATTCAAATCTTCTTTTGATAATTTAGATATCAATTTATTTGTGCCTTATATAGAAAAAATAGTCTCCAACAGCGAAGGAACTATAAATGGAGATTTTATCATCAATGGCACTACTAAACAACCTGTAATAAATGGTAAAGTCAAAACGAATGAATTGAGTACACTAGTGAATTTTTCAA
>CAYZUW010000300.1:0-5369 GCA_964481325.1 uncultured Saprospiraceae bacterium | reverse complement strand
ATAATATCTAGGTCAATAAAAGCCCTCTTGTCAAGATTGTAATGGATAACAATTTCTTGATCAGAAACCTTTTGCACAATCTCGAGCGGAGCAGAAGTATTACTGATATTCTGTGCGCCGTCCGAAAAGATAAAAATAGGAGAAGTACTTAATTTTATAATATCAGTATCTACGGGCTGTAGTTTTTTGGTCTTTCCATAATCCCAAGCAGCAATGCTCATTCTGGGATTGTTCCATTCCTCAGGTAGAATATACTCCGCGCTTCCTTCTTCACTATTGTCAATACTTGTCTTCGCCCAAATAACCATCACGCTTCGACCTAAGTCATCTGAAAATACGCCACCATCAATTTTGTTAGAGAGTCCAAGTGCGCCAGTCTTGTCATAATCATATCGCATACCACCTAATAAAAGAGCCGTTGTTTTATAGGCTATTCCCCCATCAGTCAATGTCATTTTGTATTTCGGAACATCGAGAAGAGAATGGTACACCCCCATAGTATTGAACTCAGTTAGGTTTACCTGCATATCGTGTGGAGAGGCCTCCGCCAAATTATAGATGTGATACTGCAGTATGTTTTCCCGTTTAGAAAGCACCATCGATTTTATAGTGAAATTTCTCTGTGCCTCGTCACTTCCAAGCTGATTGTTAAATGATTTCCTAGGAATATTTACTTCCGTTAGAATCCAGTGTTTCGCTGGATATTTTTTACCGTCATATCCATATTTGTGCAGGACTTTTTTAAATCTATTTTTTGCATCTACTACTCCCTGCGCAGCTTTGTCAGTATGTCTAAATAGATCATGTTTGAATTTAGTCATGTTCCATTTTTTGAGACTCCCATCTATGTGTGGGTAACAATGAAAACTTAATACATCAAAGTAAGCCCCTCCTTGGAGTTGATATGCGTCAGTCTTGCTTCCATCTACTGGGTTGTCCGTATTTCTGCAAACGGCATCAATGAAGGAAGGATAGCCAACACCACCTGTCGCCACCAGACCATCAGGTTGTACCGATTTGATTACCTCATAGGCTATACGCAAAGTGCGGATGTAATGAAAGACAGGTGCTCTCATTTTGTATTCGCAAGGATCAGGATTGTTATCCCACCAATTGCCACTCGTGCCAGGTGGAGCGAGCGAGTGTCCTTTAAAATCTCTATCCGCCAAATCTGGTTCATTCCAAATTTCCCAAATTTTGACGTAATCTTTATACAGACTTACTGTTTTATACACGTAGAGCGCAAAGTCATTGTTCTCGTTTACTGGAGTGCCATTTTCGCCATTGTCCCAGATGGGTTCATATAGATTTTTATAGTGATTTGATGGGCCAGCCTCTTCGCAGTATATTTTTCTTTCTCTTTGTTCTTCAGAAGGCTCGCCTATAAAACAAACAATATCTTTTATTCCGATAGATTGATAATATTTGAAAGCGGCAATCCTAGCATCGTATCCCCATTTTTCAAGAAAGTGACCAAAGAGGGCAGGTCTTAGAGTTTCCGATCCTATACCTTCTACATCCTTTGCAGGATCTCCTTTAGATATAGTAGCCAAGTCCTCATCTGTCCAACCTGGAAAGTAACCCATATTCGTGCCAAAGAAAATATCACTTTGATACGGTGGAATATAATCATTCGCGGTTTTGCTTTGCGCAAAGGATAATGAAGAGGCAAAAAGGAAAGCTACAGCTAAAAGATTTTTATTTATCATAGGACTTAAACGGAAGGACGTTTTATTTATTTGAATCTATTCAATACAAATAGACTTGAGTCTAAAGGTCTGAGAGCTTGATAGTAAAACTCTAGATACACCTTGAATGCTTAAGAGTTTTATTTATCAGACTGATACATAATCTTACCATCTACAATAGTATACAATACTTTGGTCTCTAATATTTCCTCATCTGTACAGCTTAACAAATCATTTGATAAAATAACAATGTCAGCAAGCTTTCCGACTTCGAGTGAGCCTTTCTGATTTTCTTCGAAGGCAGCAAAAGCATTGTCTAGCGTATAAGATTTGATGGCTTCAGCGCGGGTCATTTTTTGCTCGGTGAAAAATTCGAATCCATTGTCTTTTCGTTTTCTAGTCACTGCAGCGTAAATACAATCAATGGGGCTAATATCCTCGACAGGTACATCCGTTCCATTTGCCAATCGAGCACCACTATCTAATAATGAACGCCAAGCGTAGGCGCCTTCCTTACTACGTTGATGCCCTAAGCGCTTTTCTACAAATGGAGAATCAGAAGTACAGTGTATCGCTTGCATAGAAGCAATGGCTCCAAGTTCGTTAAAGCGAGAAATGTCTTTTGGATTAAGATGTTGAGCATGTTCGACTCGCCATCGGCTTCCCTTTTCATACCCTTTTTCAGGCATATACTCTTCAAATAAATTTAAGATTAAACGGTTGGCGCGATCCCCAATTCCATGAACGCATAATTGTAAATCATGTTCTTTGGCTAGTTTGGCTATGCTGCTCACTTCTGTTATTGGAGTCGTGTTTTGACCTTCAAAACTGGGCTTGTCATTATAGGGTTTTAATAACCAAGCACCGAAGGCCCCCAATGCACCGTCTATCTCTGACTTGATAGCTCTTACGGTAAAGTATCCATTTCCTCTATCAATAATGGGGAACTGTGAAAGTTTGCCTTTCATATCTTCATAGCTGTGTCTTAGCATAGCCCAAAGCCGAACATCTAGTTTGCCTTCATCAGCCAAAACCTTATAATATTCTATCTCCTTAAAAGTAGAACCCGCATCTTGAAACGAAGTAATGCCATTCATTAGGCACTTTTCTTGTGCCTTTTCGATTCCTTCTAGCCAGAGGGCATATTTCTTTTCTTCTGGAATTCCATCCAAATACTCCTGGTAGGAATCTTGGATCAATCCCATAGCACGCTCTTCAAATACGCCTAGTGCGTAGCCATCTTTGTCTCTAACAATCTCTCCTCCTACAGGGTCACCTGTCTCACTAGAAATCTTAGCAATATCCATTGCTGCTTTGTTGGCAAATAGGGAATGTCCACTTGCATGCTTAAGGATGATTGGGTTGTCTTTTGTGAGCTCGCTCAACTCATCATGAAATGGATAACCGTGCACATTTTGTAGCGGAATAGAATCCCACTTTTCTTGATGCCAACCTCTTCCTTCTATCCATTCACCTTTTTGTAAAGTTTTTGCTTTGGCGGCTACTCTTTCTATGACTTCTTTCCAACTTTTGGTGTCGAGTAAATTGATGTTGACTAGAGATTTTCCCATGCCAGAAAAATGTCCATGGCCTTCTATCATACCTGGCATTACAAACTTACCATTTGCGTCAATCGTTTCTGTCTTTTCTCCGATACAGGATTCGACATCAATGGGCTCTCCTATAGCAATTATTTTTCCATCTTTGATGGCTATAGAAGTAGCTTGGGTAAGGGTAGGAGATACAGTATGAATATCGCCGTTCGAAATAACTAAATCGGCTTCGGTGTTAGAAGAACAACTTAGGCAAAGGCAAAGTATTCCTACAAATACATAAAAATTGTACATAAATTCGTTTTCTATTTGATGAGCGTTACATCTCCTTCAATCATAATCTCGCTACCATCGATAAATTCTATAATGGCATAATAAACAAAAACGCCTGGTTGAAGTTTTTCACCGCGAAATTCTCCATTCCAACCGAAATCAGGATTATTCGCTGGAATGTTCTCTGCAAAAAACACCTGTGTTCCCCATCTGTCAAAAATAGAAAATTCTTTTACTCCTGCAACCTCAACATTACCAAAAATATAGAATTGGTCATTAAAGCCATCTTCGTTTGGAGTAAATACATTCGGAATATAAAAATTTTGAACCTTGTCAACAATGACAGTCACATTTGCTAATATATCACATCCTTGAATGTCAAAAACTCGCGCATTAAAAGTTGTAGTGTTTAACGGTGACGCTACTGGGTTGAGACAATTGGTGCAACTCAAGTCAGGAGACGATGCCCAAGCAATACTATCAATAACGAAGTTTGCATCTATACTGAGTATTGCAGATCCACCTGATTCGATGACGATAGGATCTTGTTCTTCTACAATAAGTTCCACTGGATCCACATTGATTATTTCAAACTCTTCTATATACTCACAGCCCGCGTCATCGACAATAATAAGTTGATTCATTCCTCCAGCAACAGTAAACGAAATAGGAAAATCTAAATTTGATACAGGAGCTACTATGTCATTTAGGAATAAGGAAAATCCATTTCCATTACTAACATCAATATCGAAGATGGTAACGATTCCTACATTGGCGTCGCACAAAGATGGAACAGCTATGAAATCTATTATTACAGAATCTTGATTTTGAAGGTTGAAGGTTTCTGTATCTGAACACCCTAGTTCATCAGTCACGACAACAGTATAACTTCCAGCGCCTAAGTTATCTAAAGTTGGCGTTTGCTCTCCTTGCTCCCATAAGTATTCTACCTCTCCAATAGCTCCAAAAACAGTAGCCTCTAAAGTTGCATCATCTGCACCTATGCATGACAGCGGCAAGCCGTCTACATCCCCAGCCATAATATCAACTTCTATATTACTAACTTGGATTTCAAATAAAAGGTCAGTAAGCTCTAAGTCACATGAAATACCATTTATGTTCGTCACAAAATAAGTTGTTGTCGATGCTGGAGTGACTTCGATGTTAGACCCATTTTGAAGATTTGTAAATGTGGTTTCTCCACCGTTTGAATCGCTTAGTGTCAATTCAAAAGAATCAGTAGAATTAGTAATAATATTTATTAGGGCGGTATCATCATTACATATCCCGTCTTCGCTACTTAGTTCAAATGTGATATCGTCAAAAGTTAAATTTACAGTAACGATTGAATCGCAGCCCTGTACATTTTGATTGGAGAGGACAGCTACCCCCGTAGGGTTACTTTCGTTAAAGACTTGATTTCCCACTACGATTTCCACATCTTGGCCAATACAAAAGTTTTCTTCAATGGTGCTTTCGTTTGCTTCACCAAAAGTCAATACAACATTGAAAATAGAATCGCATCCCGCCGCTGAAAGGATAGTAGCTATTCCGGAAGGATTGTTTTCATCGAAAGTTGTATTGCCAAAAGTTACTTCAAAGCCACTCCCTGAACAATCCGTATTTGTAAAATCAGGACCTTGTACTTCATCTTGGAAAGTAAGCACGACATTAAAAGTAGAATCGCATCCTGCCGCTGATAGGATAGTAGCCATTCCAGACGGATTGTTTTCATTGAAAGTCGTGTTGCCAAAAGTGACTTCAAAACCACTCCCTGAGCAGTCTGTATTAGTAAAGTCGGGACCTTGTACTTCATCCTGGAAAGTAAGCACGACATTAAAAGTAGAATCGCATC
>CAYZUW010000299.1:0-5390 GCA_964481325.1 uncultured Saprospiraceae bacterium | reverse complement strand
TGTAGCGCGTCTTGAGTGCGCATACTACTGTACACGCGCAATATGGGCAAACTCAATTTCTTGGCACATACTGGTGCCCCGATACAAGCCAAAACAATATTGAGTCCAACAGTTCTCAAAAAAGTACTCTTGCCTGCCATGTTAGATCCAGTGACTAGCTTTATGTGGCCATTCGTAGGGCAAGCGAAGTCATTGCAAATTCTTTTCTGTCGATGTAGCAGGGGGTGACCTAATTCTATGCCTTCTATTGTAGCAGCATCTTGGATTGACGGGAATATCCAGTTTGGATTATTATAGTGCAAATTGGCAAAACTAGAGAGCGCCTCTAATTCGCCCATACTAGAAAACCATTGACCCAAATCATCTTGCTGTTCTTCTTTCCACCTTTCTAATTTATTGGCCCATTGTAAATCCCAGAGTCCTATTAGGTTTAGAATAATTGCAAAAACATTTCGGCGCACATTCAACTGGCCGATAAGATAGGAGAGGCGTTTTATTTTTTGGGAGGCCCCTACTTGATTTGTAGTCGAATGTAAACCCTCAACCAATTGAACAATTTTTGGAGAAGAAAACTCTTGTCCTTCGATGTGCTTTAATAGCTTGCTATATGTGTGCAATATTTTATCAACGGATTCTGTTTGATGTGCGATTTTATCAATCTCATTCCTTGTGATTTTGAGAAAGTAAATAGCAGGTGCAAAGCTTAGAAACAAAATTTGCCAAGGCAGCCAAAATATAGCGGCTATAATACCGGCTACAGAAATGATTGGCACCAGTAACATCGCTAACTTATACTTACTCTTGCCAAAGATGACACTATCTTGATCCAACCACTCTTGTAAGGCTAACGAAAATCGCAACTCATCTTCTGTACCCATCCCATGGGCTTGGAGATCTTGCCGCCAAGACAACATGGGATTTAACTCTTTAATGGCATCTTGTCGAGCCATTACCTCTTCCTTCGTAATATCCTTGCTGAGATAGTTCGCCAAGGTATTTCTTCCGACGGCGCTAGTCGTTCTATTGATGTATTGATAGATGGAATGTGCTCCGAAGATATCCATATCTACCGTATACGGATGCTGAGCGTCTTCAAATTCTTTCCCATCTTCATAGGCACTATAGTCATGCTGAAGCGAAGCAAGTTCCTGTCTATTGAGAGTGGTTAGGTTTTCATGGTGTATTTCAGCTAATTTTATGGCTTGATGCCATTGGACGAAATAGTAAAAACCAATCAGAAATAATAAAAACAGTACAACTCCTGCTACTACATGAAAGCTTACTCCTAGTATACTGGCTAACACTAAAAATATAATGAAGATAATAAGTCGAACAAAAGAGTAAGTATTATACTTGGCGTGCAACGCATTAGTCGTTGAATTATAGCTGTCTATACGTTCTTGGTACTCTTTTTCTAAGGATTGGATACTCATATTCTAAGGCTAATCTTTCACTCGCGAAGATATGCTTAATTTAGTGGAACGACCTTTTTTTTAAAATAGAGAACAGAGAGAAGTCCTCTAAGACGCTTAAATAGTAAAGTAGGCTACCATAATATGAATTATAGCCTGCATTGTAGAACAAATACTGGACTCATCTCTTCTATTATCATAAAAAAAAACGAATATGGCAACTTTAAGACTTGGAGATACTGCTCCAAACTTTACCGCCCAAAGTACGGAAGGGGAAATCAACTTTCATGACTGGATGGGCGAAGGCTGGAGTGTATTATTTTCACACCCAGCAGACTTCACACCTGTATGCACCACAGAATTAGGAACAGTGGCAAAGTATAAGGACAAATTTGCAGCTAGAAATTGTAAAGTAGCTGCATTAAGTGTAGACCCCATTGCAGACCACCACTCTTGGGTAAAAGACATCAACGAGACACAAAACACAACAGTTAATTTTCCTATCATCGCAGATGAAAATCGAAAGGTCGCTGAAGCCTATGACATGATACATCCCAATGCTGATGCAAAGGCTACTGTTAGAAGCGTGTTCGTCATAGGTCCTGACAAGAAAATAAAATTGACTATTACCTACCCCCCCTCAACAGGTAGAAACTTTGATGAATTGATTAGGGTAATAGATTCTTTACAAATGACTGCCCATAAAAAACTCGCTACTCCAGCGAATTGGAAGAAAGGCGAAGATCTAGTTATTTCACCGTCCGTTAATAATGCACAAGCCAGAGAGTTGTTTCCGAAGGGATTCACGGAAGTAAAGCCTTATTTGAGAATGACTCCTGATCCAGACGCATAGGGCTTTGAATTATGAATGCTAGAAAAAATGACTTTCAGATTGATTCTGAAAGCCATTTTTCTTGCGTATTTTATCTTTTTTGAATTCCATATCTATGCTGTAGCGCCCACCTGTTGTTCCACAAAGTACATGTCTACTTGGCCTAAATTTTTAGCAGATATCTTACCTCGGTGTTCACACCTAAACATGTGTCTTACCTTATTATAGGTCGAAGTAGAAATATTTACCTTGCCTGGAGTACCATTGGATTCCATTCGGGAAGCGAGATTTACAGTATCTCCCCAAATGTCATACGCAAATTTATTGAAGCCCACTATTCCTGCTACTACCGGCCCAGAGTGTATACCTATACGCGCCTCAAAGAAAGGCTTGTTTTTACCTTGACGATCTTCTTTGTACTCTTCTAAGAAAGTCTGCATCTCTAATGCCGCTCTGACAAGCTCATCCGCTTTATGGACAGTTCCATTAAGGCCACTAGCGCACATATATGCGTCGCCGATGGTTTTAATTTTTTCAATAGAAGGATATTGCCCTATAATATAATCAAAGCCTTTGAAACAATGATCCAACTCTTCTACCAACTGGACTGGACTCATATTCTCTGCGATACCAGAAAAGTTTTTAAAGTCCGTGAATAGTACAGACACGTCGCTGAACTTTCTTGCTTTCGCTTTGCCGTTGGCTTTTAGTTCTTTGGCGATGGGAGCAGGTAGGATATTAAGCAATAGGTCATCCGCTTTTTTCTGCTCTGCTGCGATAAGGGTATTCTTTTCCTCGAGTTCTTTTTTTGATTTTCGATTGGCTCGTAATCGTCCAAAAAGAAGCACAGCGAAGATGCACAAGGATCCTACTGCTAAGCCAAGTATTTTATTAAAGTTGGAGGCGCGTTCGTTGTCTAGTTTTGTTTCCGTCAACAAGGCTTCTTTTTCAAGATCTTCCTTTGATAAGGCGGCGTACCTTTTCTCCAAACGCGCTCTTTTCTTTTCTGATTCCGCGTTCCTACTTGCTAGAGATTGGAGCTGTCTTTCTTTTTCTTCTATCTCTGCCAAGCGTTCTCTTTGTATAGCTGCCTCCTCTCTGGTCAAAACAGTTTTGTCACCGATTTCTATGGGTGCTTTACCTCCTTTCAGGGCGCTCAGCTCATTGTAGAGTCTTTCTTTATCTTTAGTAAGGGTTCGGTTCTGATTTTCAAGCCTTGCTTTTTCATTGACTAATCGCGTTACTTTATCTCCGCCACTGCCAGATGAACTACTTATCCGTCCGCCGCCACCTAGCTCTAATGCTTCGCGCGATGCATAATAGGCTTCCTTGAATTCATCGTCTTGACTATGCAATTTAGCTACTTGCGTTAAAATTTGGCTGGCTAAAGATTTATCCCCAGCTTTGATTGCATTTTCTTTGGCGGTTTTATATCTAGCATGCGCTCTCGCTGCATCTCTATTTCTCTCATGAATGTTTCCATCTAGAAAACCTATTTGGGCAAGTAGAAAATAATCTTTCTTCTCTTTCGCGATTAGGTAAGCGTCTTTGATATACCGTGCAGCTTTGCTCCGAGTCGAGGATTTTTCATTATAAATCTTCGCGAGTTCATATTTCAACTCCATAATGTCTGCATCTGACTTGGCTTTTTTTAATTTTGCTTCCAAGCTACTAGCGCTTTGAGCAAATATTGCAAATGCAGAGAAAATGAAGAGTAGGGTGAATTGTAATTTCATTATGTTAAATTCTGAGCTAAAAATACAAACTAATGAATTGATATAATAACATAAATTAATATCTGCAAATCATTCGCTTACAATGTTATTCTATCTCTACTGATTTTACATACGAACTATTTGACAAAGAAGTTGTTTTTTGCCGTATGGGGGGACAGATTATCAGCATAACATTCTTTGAATATCAAGGTTTTAAACAAAAATGGCAAGCCTTGGCCAATATGGCTTTGCTTCCAAAGAAAATAGCCAAAGTTCCTGGCTTACGATTTTTTAAGCTGATGGGCTCTGGTAAAAATGGATTTAGTCTACAACCGAATTGGGGCACCTATGCTTTGCTAGGGGTATGGGAAGACAAAGTCGCCGCCAACACTTATTTTGAATCTCCCCTTTTTGCAATGCAAGAGAATCAATGCACCGCCTATAAGACCCATTTTATGCGAGCATATCAATCCAGAGGATTATGGGACGCCCAGCAACCTTTTGATCTCAATGGGGAACACAAAACCAACCAACCAATTGCTGTAATCACTCGCGCGACTATCAAGTTTAGACATTTTTATAACTTTTGGAAACACGTCCCTAGAATTCGTCGAGCTGTTTTTCAAAAAGACGGACGTATTTTTTCTATCGGTGTAGGAGAAAGACCTTTCTTTATGCAAGTCACCTTTAGCATTTGGGAGACGTCTCAGCATATGGAGGCCTTTGCGCACCAAGGCAAATTTCATGGAGACGCTATTGAAGAAGTACGTAAAAGAGGTATGTTTAAGGAAGAATTGTATGCTCGATTTGAAATAGTTGAAATTTAACCCTTTCAGCGATAATTTGAATTCTATCGATCAAAAAATGTCGAATATAAGCCGTATAAACAAGATCTATAAAGCGATAAATAGTAACAAGCACAAAGAAATTATGCCTAAAACTAGACCAGTGATGGCTAAGCCTTTTCCAGAATATTGCTCTGGATTTGATCTTATTTCCCTTTTACTCTTCGCCGCAAAAACAATTGCTAAAACACCTAATACAAGTAGTACTAACAGGCTAAGTAACAGTCCTCCTCCTGATGCAGCAATTGCTAAAATAAAAAATATAGACGCTAAAATTCCTGCCAAAAAAGAGGCTATGCCAAGGGATGTTTTTTGCCTTTCTCTTGCTTCTTTGTTTCTCGCTTAGCTTTTTTCTTAGCTAATTTTTTATGAGAAATAGACCCGCTTTTTGCTTTAGGGTCAAGCCTCTGTTTAGCTTCTTTAAGTCCTGGGTTTGAAGTTCTTTTTGAGGTGGAACAACTAGTGTGCCTTTTTGCTTTACAGCTCCTAGTTGAAAGCTTAAAAACATGAGTACAAATAATAGAGCACCCTTATTTAATTTAGTTTGGTTTAGATTCATTTTGTTTTTCACTTAATCTTGATTCTT
>CAYZUW010000298.1:0-5392 GCA_964481325.1 uncultured Saprospiraceae bacterium | reverse complement strand
TGCCGTTGTAAGGAATCTCTGTAATATTAGGGTTTATATTTGAATTCTCATCATCGCAATCGTCTGCAATCCCAAATCCATCTTGATCCAAGTCGTCATCAAAAGTAGCCACATCGCAATCATCGTCTATGCCGTTGTATGGAATTTCTGTACTGCTTGGATTTATATTAGAATTCTCATCATCACAATCCTCAGCAATCCCAAACCCATCTTGATCTAAGTCATCGTCAAGGGTAGCCATATCGCAATCATCGTCAATGCCATTGTATGGAATTTCTGTATTGTTCGGATTAATATTAGCGTTCTCATCATCGCAATCGTCTGCGATGCCAAATCCATCTTGATCTAAGTCATCATCAAGGGTAGCCATATCGCAATCATCATCAATGCCATTGTATGGAATTTCCATCATATCAAGATTAACCTCTCGATTTTGATCATCACAATCTAAATTATTGTCAACGAAGCCAGTTGGAACTTGACAGTCCTCCATACTGACGTTTTGATTACCAAAACCATCTCCATCAGCATCTTCATAGTAAGTAGATATAAATGGATTGTCTGATACTTCTATATTCTCAGAAAGTCCTAGACTTGTGTTAAAGTATGTTCCACTGCCTGTCTCTTCCAATTTGATCGCCTTTACGCTATAAGTGATGTTACCATCAGGTGAAACACAGCTATCTGTGAAAGAGGTACCTTCTATAAATTCGCCTAACATTTCCCAAGGATCTTCATTGGACATTCTTTTATAAATAGCATATCCGTGTGTTGCATCTGGACTTTCTCTCCAAGATAATTCAACATTACCTGCTATAAATTTTACATTTATTCTTTCAATTGGTTTTACGGGATGAAGTCTAAGGGTAGGGTTCCCTAGCAATGTTACATGAGCTGTCTGAAAAGCGAAGCCTTGTCCATAAATATTGTTAGGTGCATTTTGGGTTAATCGAGTACAGTAACCTATATGTTGACCTAATGCCATTGGGAAAATATGCCAAGAAGGTCTTCCAGCCCAAGCATTTGTTAAAACATCGCCATTGGCTAAGGCAGCTCTCAAAAAATTATCTCGAATATCCCAATCCCCAAAAAAACTACCAAACAAAAATGTAAAAACGGTTTGGTTATGGCGATTAGCGTGCACATTTTGGGTATTACCTATACCACCTGCGCTGGTATACGAGCCTGCACCAGCACCGTAAGAACATAAATACTTATTGTCTATAAGTACATCATAATTTTCTACACTTACACTGTCTCCTCCAAATAAGGTGGTGAAATTTTTCCATCCTGTCTGTCCAAATCCTTCTGCCAAATTAAAGTTATTGTCAACAAAGGCTCTTCTTGGAAAATCCTTATTACCCATTCTAAAATCGTGGTCCTTATCGAGATACCTTCTAGTGAGCTCTATTTCATCTTCGGAAAACGCTGGTAAATCAAACATGTCTACTCTCCCAATTTCAATTTCGATAGGGCTAGGAAGTCTAGATTGATCAAATTTTCCGTCACCAGGAATATTGTCATTTGCCGCTCTAGAAGGGGTGATGTTGTCCACAAATTCATCTGTCCACAATCCGTCTACATCGCCATAATACGTATCTGCTACCCAGGCACCTTGATGGTTTGTGTGCCCATCATATGCTGTGTTTCCAGAGTAGGGAATCGGGACATGGCCTAACAAAAATATGGCCTGAGATAAGTCGAAGTCATCTTCATACCAATTGCGAAATAATTCTTTTACTTCAATAGAAGTTAGGGAACGACTTATACTCATGGTGTCGACTTGCCAGCCGTCCATATCCAAATCATTCATCAATCGTTCAATTTCTGACTGTAGTGGTTGAGTCAGAATATCATCAATGGCAATCAAACAGCGACCTCTTTCATGAACAATGGGAAGATTGAATCCAATAGTGATTATGCCTCTACCGTTTTGATCTTTTTCCATTTGGAAACTAAGTGATTTTTGCGAGTCAATTTGGCCAAGATCATACTCTGAAATATCGCCATCTATGTTGTCCAAAAAACTTAAAGTATTGGATTCTATATCCAAGGCGTTGAGTTCATAAGAAGACGCATTATTGTCTGGTATCCATCGAAGAATAGCGTTATTATTTTCATCGTATTCCAACCAAATGGGTACGGATTGATCTAAATCACGAACAGACTGTCCACTAGAAGACAATGAAAAGCATAGGGATAAGACTAAGACAAAGAAATATTTGCTCATAATAGTTGAATGTAGATTAAAATCACTGGCGATTTTAGGGACTACACTAATATACAATTATGTGAATTATATAGCAACTATTTGTTTTTGATATAGTTTTTTAACTCCTAATAATATTTAAAACCATTTTCCCTATACCGAGTTATCCATGAAGCTTTCTTTTTAAATGATATTTTATATCCAATAAATCCAAATAGCATAAGAGGACAGTAGCTAATACAATGAAATTTGTCCTTAGTGATTTTTATTTCAAAAACTAATAGACTACCAGGCAAGTCCTCTTTACAATAGGTGTCAAACCCGTGGTTATTCTCGACCTTATGGTAAATTTCATTTGAATATATTTCATATACATCATTTTCGAATACTACCAAATAAAATCCCCTTTTTTCGAACCAATTGTTAATCGTTTTTTGCTTATCTTAGAATTACTAGGTAAGGTTTCGAAAATTATATTGGTAGCCATTTGTATTGATATTTCTTTTTATGTGCTGACAGTACTTTTTGATTGGTGGTCATCTATGCCTGATAGTAGCTCTCTCTCTCAAAGGGGGAGGGAAGTAGTCTTTAATATATAGTTAGTATTTCATATTTTCATATTCTCATATTCTCCTTGGTGAACAGAGAGCGCTTCATTTGAATAGATTTCATTACTAAATTGAATTGTGATTACGCCATTAAATTTAAGTAGTATGGTAAATTTGTAACCCAAATTACTACTTTCTAGTTTGTTTTACAAACACTCTTCATAACTTAAGATTTGAATTCGTGAGACAAAATAGACATAACCCAAAAAGATTTAAAAACATCACCTTGCATTACACAATCCCGAAGTAATCCTTCTTTTATAAAACCTTTTGATTCATATAGGTTTATGGCTCTTTTATTATCGGAAAACACATCTAACCAAAGTCTATTTTTTTGATGTTGTTTGAAACACAATTCTTTCATCAATTGTATTGCTCCTCTTCCAAATCCATGTCCTTTTCTAGAAATAGCAATTCTTCTAAATTCTATAGAACTATTTGGGGATGAATATCCAGCTAGAATTATATATCCAACTAAACAGTTGTCCAATTTGTCAAAAATCGATAAATGAAGTTCATTCTTATCTTCAATGACTTTTTTATGCCTTTCCAAATTGTATTGAGTAACAAAATCTGAGTTCTCCTTTTCAATTTGAATGATCGCTGGAAAATTTTCCACTGTCGATAATTTTATTTTGATTTTATCATTCTCAAGCATATTTATTCAGACTGTAAATTCTCCTTTGAATACAATTTGCGCTTTACTCATAATTGTCAATTGATTTTCATTCAGCAACTCAACTTCCATAAACCCAGTTCTTTGGGAACATTGGAAAGAATTCATCTTTTTCTTGTTCAGCTTTTTGCCCCAGTATTTCGCTAAAAATGTATGCGTTGCACCTGTTACTGGGTCTTTCTAGCAGACGAACTATCTAATAGATGATTTGGAAGAAGTCCATAGCGAGCAGTAACACTGCCAACCGTTTAGGGTGTAGTTGACGTACTTTATTCTGAAGGAGACAGAACTGTGAATATAGGCAGCAACGAATAGTTAAAATTGAGTAATCTGTAGCATTCCCTTTGCAAAGAATGAAAGTAGAGACTATTATTGAAGGAAAAGCAAGCACAATTGTTCCAACCTATTCAATATCTTATTATAAGTTCAAACTAGCTTTTGAATGCTCCAAATTCTTATTAAAAGATGCCCTATCTACCTGTTTTCCCCATGAAGGAATCATTTCATTGAGAATTTTTTGTCCTTCATCTGAACTTAAAGATTTAGGGAATGCATGCTCAATCACATTCATCATTATTTTAACAGAGGTGGAGGCACCTGGTGATGCACCTAATAAACAAGTTATCCTTCCACATTCGCTACTAACTATTTCAGTTCCAAACTCTAATTTGCCACCTTCAAAATCATCTTTCTTTATGGTTTGAACTCTTTGTCCAGCAACCATAATTTCCCAATCCTCGTCCTTGGCATCTTTCACAAAAACCCTTAAGGCATTCATTCTATCTTTAAAAGACATGCTTACTTGGTGAATCAAGTACTTGGTTAATGGTAAGTTATGCCAAAACACCCCCCACATGGAGTGTAGATTAGACGTTTTTATCGATTTAAATAAATCTGCATTACTACCTTCTTTAAGAAATTTGGTGCTAAATCCTGCAAAAGGGCCGAATAGCAATTCTCGTTTACCATCGACAATTCTCGTATCAAGGTGAGGAGTGGACATAGGAGGATCTCCAATCCCAGCTTTGCTATACACTTTTGCATAGTGTTGTTTTATAATCTCTTCATTTTTACAAACCAACCATTCTCCGCTGACGGGAAAACCACCATATCCATCTTTTTGTGGAATTTCTACCTTTTCAAGCAATAGTAAACTTCCACCTCCTGCGCCTATAAAAACATGTTCTGCCTCAAAATGGTGCATGGAATTATTATCTAGGTCTTTAACTATAACACACCAATCATCTTCAAGCATGTTGGGGTCAATATCATCTACCTCTTTACGGAGATGCACCTTAGTATCAAATTGCGTTTCTAATATATTATAAAGGTGTTTGGTTAGGGTTCCATAATTTACTTCGGTTCCTCTTTCAATCCTGGATGCAGCCATAATCTCTTCTGCATCCCGATTCACCATCATCAAAGGAAACCATTCCTTCATTTTCTCAATGTCTCTTGTGAATTCAATGCTATCAAACATGAAGTGATCTTTCATAGCATGATACCTATTTTCAAGATAATCGGTGTTTTCTTTGCCTTTTACCCAACTATGGTGTGGTACACTGTTAATAAATGAGGATGGATCTTCTATAAATTTTTTATCTACTAGGTATGACCAAAATTGCTTTGATACTTCAAATTGTTGACAAATATCTATCGCTTTTTTTAAGTCAATTTTTCCATTGGCATCTTCAGGCGTATAATTGAGTTCACAAAGTGCTGAATGCCCAGTCCCAGCATTATTCCATGCCGCAGAACTCTCTTTTGCCACATCGTCTAGACGTTCTAGAATTAATATACTACAATTTGGTCTAAGTATTTTTAGTAGTACACTCAAAGTTGCACTCATAATACCACCTCCAACACATATCAAGTCATATTTTTTCTTCTCCATAAGTA
>CAYZUW010000297.1:0-5392 GCA_964481325.1 uncultured Saprospiraceae bacterium | reverse complement strand
GGACTAAAAGCGTTTCCTACCAATTTGTTAGAATCAAATTTTAGTAACTGTATAAATATAGGGAAGATTTAGACCTAAAAGCAAGGAGCTCTAATAAATAGAATTTAATTGCTCATCCTAGGAAAGCATTGTGCTACATAATATCTATTACGTAGTGTTCAGATCGATAAAATGGAAAATAAAGACAGAATCTAGAAAGAATCCGGATCGAAAAGTTCGTCTATATAAATGGACCTAAATGAACTTGTATAGTTGTCCCGGCAGCCATCAAGACCACTACGCATTATGCTAATACAGTTGCCGTTTGGATATTCATCTTCTCTGTGTTCACGTTGTAAAAAACAATGTCCGAGTTCGTGAAAAACAACTAACTCCTTAAGTAAATTACTAACATTACTGTTAATAAAAGTTTCGTCGATAGTTATATCATTATCTAGACTATTAATTGGACGCGAGCACTGTCCAGCTACACCTTGTCCTTCAATCTCACTAATATTTGCAGTAAGGATAGCTTCATTTAAATCTATTTCAATTCCACGAGCCGCTGCCTCATTTTCAAATGACCTGAAAAAGCCATGTAAGCGCTCATCTACATTTGGGAAATCTTTTGGAGGCTCTTCCTCTTTGCATGCAAAGAAGCATAAGCCTAGACATAATATGATATGAGATTTCTTAATCAATAGTGTGTACGTATTTAGCTTAATACTTGAAAGAATGGATTAGAATCAGTCTCTCGGTCAAAAATGCAAATTTTCTTGCTAATTATCAATTATAAAAGGCTTTATAAAATCTAATTGTTGCCAAAAAACAATATTATTCATCCGACCCAATCTTATAGTATTACAATATAGGGGTATATAATCGAGCAATAGGATGGATGGCCTAATTATTCATTTTTAATATATAATAGACATTCCCTAATAATTTATATTATGTTAAGTATAAGCATAGAAATTTCCTTCTAACCGAAAAGGACCAAAGATCTAAAACCTGCTTAACAGCTAGTTATGCGCAACAATAAGAAAACACAAAAGAATAGGGGAGTGATTCCTGGCCAAGAAAGTAGAAATCCATGCATCTTCTTCTTAGCTTAATCCGGGTAACGCCTGACTATGTGCCTAAGAACAAGAAAGAACTGAAAAGACCTAAAACTCTTCAGGATGAAATAGCTCATCAATATAAAATGACCTTGTATTCGTCGTAAAAGACTAAAACAAACAATCACAGGTTTTTCGGCGATCAGAAAGCTCTTAAAAAATAGGAAATAGTGCCTAAAACAAAATGCGAAAGTTATTCATACTACCTATACATTTAATAGTTTCATAACAATATTCACGTTCCTAAAACCATTTAAAGGACGTATCTTACCCAGGCAATATAACTTCATAGTTTTTTTATCTTTTTGATAATATCAAAAAACCAATTAGATGACATCAACATCTTATTTAAATTGTGCAATTGGGACGCTTCAAGAATATGTGCCTAATGCAAATGCTCCATGGAATGAAGAGCGAGTCAAACACCTTTTTCGTCGGATAGGTTTTGGGGCCAATCGAGAGATGATTGAAAATGCACTGGCCCAAAATCCAGCGGATTTGATAGATCAGTTGATCGATGGTGCGATAGCAAAGCCAAAATTCCAAAAACCTTTTTGGGCAGATTGGGCCATATCGGATTATGATCCTGATAATCTAACCGCACAGGTAACAGAACAATTTTATGAAGTTGTTTCCAGATGGTCTTCTGAATTTCTTGATAATAATGCGCTTCGAGCAAAATTGATGTTGTTTTGGAGTAGTCACTTTGTTACAAAGGCGGAAGTCTACAATTGCCCTTCTTATAATTACGATTACTTTAGGTTGCTGGAAGAGCATTCCTTGGGCAATTTTAGAGACTTTGCGCATGAGATAGGCACAGCGCCTGCTATGTTAATATTTTTGAATGGTGTTCAAAATACCCGTTTTGAACCTAATGAAAATTATGCGCGCGAACTATTTGAATTGTTTACACTGGGTGTAGATAATAATTATACACAAAACGATATAGTAGAAGCTGCAAGGGCATTGACAGGTTGGAATGGATTTACAGAAGCCTGTGCTCCAATAACCTTTAGACCTGCGTTGCACGATCCTGGTCAAAAAACCATTTTTGGACAAACGGGGGCTTGGGATTATGATGGATTGATAAATCTAATTTTCACCCAACGCGCTTCGGAGGCAGCAAATTATATCTGTGCTCAATTATATAATTTTTATATAAATAGAGAACCAAATGAAGATATCATCGATGGTTTGGCACAGATATTCATAGACAATAATTTTGAAATCGCACCAGTGCTTAGAGCCTTGTTTAAAAGTGAGCATTTCTTTGACGAATCACATATTGGAGGACAGATAAAGAGTCATATAGATGCAGTATATAGTTTCGTTAAAGAGATAGAGTATCCAATTGAATTATTAGAAGTACCTGGACAAGAGCGGAATGGTCCGTTCGTTGCAATTTACTTTGCAAATGCAGATTTAGGACAGGCTTTGTTCGACCCTCCAAATGTGGCTGGATGGCCTGGAGATAGACAGTGGATTGATAGTACTAGCTTAACAAATCGATGGAATATATCGGATTTCATAATTTTCGATTTGTTTCAAAATCACCGCAATGCGTTGATATTATGGGTACAATCTCTCGTTGACAATAGCAATGATCCTTATTTTATTACCAATAGGATAATAGATTTTTTTACCCCTCAAGGACTTCAAACAAATCAAGATTATGAGAACGCCGTCACTGCTTTTAAATGGGAGGTGCAAGAAAATTACTTCCAAGATGGAAGCTGGAACCTCGATTGGGATCAAGAGATAGTAGCAGCACAGATTAGCTTTTTGTTAAGATTCATTACGAGGCTCCCAGAATTTCAAATGGCATAATACTCAAAGCGCTGTTTTCAATTATAAAATCAAAAAAATTATATTATGTGTACGCATGATCACGATATAAAATCAAATTTAGAGGTAAAGAAAGGAAGTGAAATAGGCCATGGAAAAGAGCACGAAAAAGCTCATAAAAAATGGAGCCGAAGGTCTTTTTTACAAGGTTTAGGTATCACAGGTGGTATGGGTATGATGCTAGGTCATCTTCCAGTCAATGCTCTGTCATCTTCACCATTGAGTATGCTTTTGGATGGCTCTAACTCTGATAGAATTCTTGTGATGATAAGACTCAATGGTGGTAATGATGGATTGAATACAATGATTCCTCTGTACGATTATGATACTTATCTTAATAGTAGGCCCCAAATAGCATTGAATACAGCGGATACAATCCAACTTACAAATGAGCATGCGCTAAATCAAAACCTAAATGCTTTGATGCCCTTATGGAACCAAGGGAGTATGAAAATTGTGAATGGAGTAGGGTATGAAAACCATAATTTATCTCATTTTACCTCTTCTGATATAATTGCTTCTGCTTCGGATGCTAATCAAGAGGAACCTTCAGGTTGGATAGGAAGATATCTTGATGATTGTTTTCCAGATTTCTTGACTAATGCTCCTGAGCATCCACCCGCTGTACAGATTGCAGGAGGGGGCAGCGTTTTATTTAATGGTGGTCCTGAATCAGTGGATAACTTCTCACTTACTGTATCAAGTCCTGAACAATTATTTGAGATAGCACAGTCGGGCCAGTTATACGATTTAGACAATTTACCAGAGTGCACTTATGGAGAACAACTTGGTTTTTTGAGGACTGTAGCCAATACTACCTTCTCGTATGCAGAGGTTATCAAAGAAAAATTTGACGAAGGAGAAAATAGTGTGGGTTATGAAGGCTCTCTTGGTCAACAGTTGGGTTTGGTTGCTAGATTGATAAAAGGGGGATTACGGACACAATTTTATGTAGTGACGCTTAATGGATTTGATACACATGCTGATCAAGATGCCACTCACGGTGCTTTGATGAGAACTCTTAGTAGTGCAGTGAATAGTTTCTTTACTGATTTAGATCAAGGTAATCGAGCCAATGACGTGTTGGCCATGACATTTTCGGAATTTGGACGACGACTCCAAGAGAATGCCTCTAGAGGCACTGATCATGGTACGGCAAGTCCAACTATGCTGTTTGGACCGAGTTTAAATGGCAATGGAGTACTAGGAGGAGATCCTGATTTGGATGATCTTGACGCAAATGGTAATCTTAAGTTTACCACCGATTTCCGATCCATATACGCTACCGTATTAGAGAATTGGTTATGTATAGAACCCGAGCAAGTTGATGCTCTTTTGTTTAGGAATTTTGAACGGCTTGATTTAGGTCTACAATGTCAGACAGTATCTACTTCGCCTTTTGTTGATATTCCGAAAGTGAAACATGAAATTAGATATAATGACTCTGGTCAGGCTTATGTATATTATGAGATAGATCGTACACAATACATCAAGCTAGATATTTTTAATATATCAGGTCAGCATATCAAGACTCTTCAAAATGGAACTCAAAGCAGTGGGAGTTATTCCATGGCCGTAAATATCGAAAGGCAATTTGTAATGGCACCTCTTGTGTACAGAATTTCTATTAATGGGCAATCGTATAGTAAGACCTTCCCTTTATTGAAGTTATAGCCTTGATGCTTTAGCATTAGCGAGTATTTTCCACCTGTCTTCCAATGGCAGGCGCAAATAGTGTGCAAAAGAAATAGTAGAATAGTCTCAAATTACTTTCTATGGAAGATACACGGATTTATGTCAACCACTTGCCAAATGTTAATACAATTTTGGTCTTCACTTCATTTTATAGATATTGCGTAGCTAACTTACAGAATATCGCGATGTCGAGTGACGAAAAACAAGTAGACCACCAATTAATGTTACAGATAAAAGCTGGAGACAGTTTTGCCTATGATACTTTGTTTAGAAAGTATTATTCGTACCTGTGCATGGTTGTCATACGTATTACTCATAGTAAAGAACAGACAGAAGATATAGTACAAGAGGTATTATTAGAAGTTTGGCGAAAGAGGGAAGCGATTGAAATAAAAAATGCGGTAAAGTCCTATTTACATCGATCAGTAGTTAATAAGACTTTGAATAAAATTAGAGATAAGAAGCACAATTTTGAAGAGGATGAGGAAAAATTGCATGCAATTTCGGCCAATCAAAGCTCTCCAATTCAGAAAATGCAGGGAAAAGAGCTAGAAAAGGTCATAAAAGAGGCCTATGAAAGCCTTCCAGAAAAGTGTAGAATAATTTTTTCGATGGTAAAATATGAATCTATGTCATACAGGGAAACCGCCGAAAAACTTGAAATATCAGTAAAAACAGTGGAAAACCAGATGTCAAAAGCGCTTCGTATCATGCGATTGGCGATAAATGAATATAAAACACAATAGGAATAGGGG
>CAYZUW010000296.1:0-5495 GCA_964481325.1 uncultured Saprospiraceae bacterium | reverse complement strand
TTCAGAGCTTCTGATTTCAATGATATCACTGGATACCAGTTCACAATGAACTTTGACCAAGATGCTGCTGACTTTATTTCAGTAGAGGCAGGCGCATTGAATGTAGACGAAAGCAACTTTGGATTCACAATGCTTGATGAAGGTATTATTACTACTTCATTCACTGAAATGGGTAAGAGTATTAGCGTAAATGATGATGAAGTATTATTCTCTATCAACTTTACAGCTAACGCTAACGCTACATTGCACAATGTATTAAGCTTAACAAACCAATACACATTGGCTGAAGCTTATAACGTTGAAAGTGAAGTAAGTAATGTTGAGTTAGCATTTAACAATGCTGGCTTGATTACTACTACAGGTAGTGATTTCGAATTGTTCCAGAACAAGCCGAACCCGTTCAATGAAACTTCAACGATCGGATTTAACTTGCCTGAAGCTACTACAGCTGTATTGAGAGTTTATGACGTATCTGGTAAGAACTTGAAAGTAATTACAATAAATGCTGCAAGAGGTTACAATCAGGTTGATATCAACCGTAACGAGCTTGGTGCTGCTGGAGTACTTTACTATCAGTTAGATACTGATACTGATTCTGCTGTTAAGAAGATGATTATCTTAGAATAATTATATAGAGATAGTACGGAGTTTTTCTCCGTACTATCCTTTTTAAAGTAGTTGAAAGACTCAATTAAAGAGCCTTTTTATCATTTGTGATAAAAAGGCTCTTTTTTGTTGGACCTATAATTAAGGTATTTGTATACCTTTTCATCCTTTGAACTCAATTTAATTGATGAAATATCAAAGACTCAATCAAAGAGTGATTGCATTTTTCAACCGATAAATAATCACATTCAGGGTTTAGAATGCCTTTCTATTGTCCTATTTTTACTACATATGAGTATTGATATACATGTATTTTCGCTTATATATGATGTCACAATATCTATATAGCTCTTCATATTAAAGTTTGCTTCATAACACATCTTGTCTTCGAATTCCAGAAAATGGTATTATTAATTCCAAACTACCTGGATTTAGGCTTGAGACCCTTCTAGATAAAATTTACCCTTTTACTTATTTGAACTTTGTAGACCTCTGTATTGAGGTATCTCTGTATTCCTGTAGTATTTAAACACTGCATGGGTTAACGATTTGCCCCCCTTTTATTCATTTGGGTAATGAATATTCATTGCCTGTATTAAAACATTTTGTTAATCTAATTAAGTAATTATGAAGTACGTAAACAAACTTGGGCATTACACAAATATTGAAATGCCTATTCGAAAACCCAAATTCACATTCTTTAAGCTGTGTTGCATTACATTTTCATTGCTCTTTTTTCATTCTTTTAGCTTTGGTCAATGCCCTGTAGTAGATAACAATGTCTGTCAAAATAGAGTTATAGCTGGCGATCCAATTAGCACATTCGATGTAAATTGCACTAGTGATGCCTTTGATGTATGCGCCGGTGGCCTTTATAGAATTAACCTTCCAGCTTCAAACTCATATTTATTTTCACTTGTAGCAGTGGGTAATAATTCTTCTTGTTCGAATCTTACTTTACAATCAGGTGTAATAAAATTATTTGAAGATCAGTCACAAACTACTTTAGTAGGAACCTCTAATGATATTGCTCCGAATACTACATTGATTCCTTCAGAATTGAATTTTGTGAATGGTCCTAATACGGAATTTTTCCTAACTGTATTCACACATAGCCCAGCATGTAATACTGACTGGTCTTCTTATACCTTAACAGTGACTTGTAATAATAACCCTTGTGAAATTTCAAGTCCAGAAATACTCCCTATTACCGCTAATGAAGATGGGTGTTTATCTGCACTTAGCACTTTTAGTGTTACTGCTAATGCCGCTTGTGTAGCAGGAACTTTTGAAATCATATCTGATGATGGAATTGGAGCTGCAGTTGATAGTGATGGAATTGTTACACTTCCAGAGGGACTTGCTTTTGGATCTTATGATGTCGTTATAGGAGTAGATGATTGTGGCGGGAATCAAATGACTACAACAACAAAAGTAGTTGTAGCTCCAGTCTTTGGATGCCAACAAAAAAATGTAACTCTAACCAGCGCTTGTGAATCTGATATCTCCAACATTCTTCTAAATGGTGTGTGTGGACCTAAAGTTGATTTTACCATTTTAATAGATAATATGGAAACTAATATAGTTTCAGAAGCAGGTGTTTATAACTACCAAATATTTTACACGCCAGATGAAAATACCTCCATCCCTTTATGTTGGAGTACTATAAATGTAGAAGATAAGACAGGACCATCTTGCAATCTAGCTGATGAAGACCAAGAATACAATTTTATTTGTGGTATGGAAACAGCTACTGCTGTACCTACATTTACAGATTGCTCTGGTGTAGCCATGGCTAATGAGGTTCAAGAGATGGTTATTGGTAACTGCGGAGAGATAGCAGGAATTACAAATGGAGATAATAATTTAGCGGATGAGCTATTTGATGATCTTGTAGGGAGTACCCCGATTGATTTCATGGGTATGGAGATTCCAGGGCCTACTGAAGCTTTAGCTGCACCGTTCTTGGATGCGGGCTTTGCTTTAGATAGAATTATAAGGCGCACCTTTTCTGCTACAGACGGTCAAAATACAGGATCAACTTGTGAGCAATTTATATACATTTGGAGACCAACTGCTATTGTAATGCCTCAAACTGCATTGATAACTTGTGGTTTAGATACGTCACCAACTGCCTTAGCTACTATAGATCCTCAATTGGTGCCTCATTACGCCAATCCATTATACAACCTCAATGCAGATAATACGGAAGCTGACGATTTCAGCTCAACAAATATTCAAAATCCTTTATTTATGTCTACTAGGATAGATGATGAAGGAAATCAACAATTTGTAGCTATAACGAATCAAAGTCATAGTGTTTGTAATTTCATTGTGACAAATGAAGATGGAGTTCAGAATAGTCTTTGCGGAAATACTACAAAACTAGTTAGAAGACATACAGTATTAAACTGTTGTACAAATGAAATATTATTAGATGATGTATCGCAGATAGTTGAAACTATCGATAATGTTGCACCCGTGTTTAATGATTTTCCAACAGGAACGCAAACAGGAACTGTGGGTAATCCAAGTATTGTAGATATTAATCAAAGCAATACATGTTCTACTATAGTGGATTTTTCTACTCTACGCCCTACTGCAACAGATGACTGTAGTGAACCCATTACTTATGCAGTTTCTTTTTTTGAACTTGCAGAAGATTTTACAGGTCAAGGTACACTCGTTGCCAATGGGTTGACGCCATCACTTGAGCAAGGTAGTTACAGAGCCGAAGTATTTGCTACTGACGATTGTGGCAACACCTCTGATGTTTGCAATGTATTTTTGAGAGTAAATGATGAAGTTATTCCCTCGGTGGCATGCAGAATACAAACAGTTTCAGTTGATAATAATGGAAATGCGGAGATATGCGCAACTAATTATGCAACAGCGAATGATAATTGCGGTACCATTAGCAATCTCGAGGTAAGACTGATGGAGCAAGACGATGCGACATTTGGGGCTTGTATAAATATTAATTGTTCAGATGCCGTTATGGCTGCAAATGGGAATATGGTTTTTAATCTCGTATTCAGAGCTACCGACGGATCTAGGAATATGAATACTACCATGTGTTCTGCTAAAATCGAAATTACTTCGATACCTCAATTTACTTGCCCTGCAGAAGTTTCTGTAGATTGTACTGAATTTGACCCTTTAGCAGATGTTAATGGTGTAGGTCCAATTGTGGATGGTGTCTGTGGACAGTTGTTTACGAATAGATTTGAAGATGCTGCACAGGTGCCTGGTAGTTGCGTTGAAACTGTTACTAGAACATATTACTTGGTTTTAAACGGTGAGGATATTACATCTTGCACGCAAACAATCAATGTATCAGATAATACTGCTCCAACATTTGAACTTATGCCAGCAGATGAAAATGTTTTATGTTCTGATATATTAACCGTACCTACTGTTACCGCGATTGATAACTGTGATACAGATGTTGATGTCATGTTTGAAGAGCTTACAACAAATCCTACTTCATGCCCAAATGAATCTATAATTACTAGAACTTGGACTGCAATGGATGACTGTGGGAATACTGCAGTACATACGCAAGTGGTGACTGTAGATTCAGAATCAATAACTGTTACAAGAGCTCCAGATGAAAGTTTGGATTGTTCTATGATGGATACACAAGTTTTTACGGCTCCTACCATTTCGAATGCACCTTGCGCACCTTCGAACGTAATTATTTCTGCAGCAACTATAATGGAAACTACTTTAGCTAATGGTGATATCCAAAGAAATGGAACTTTTACGGTATCTGATGATTGTGGTTTTAATCAAGATTTTACCACTACTGTTACCTTTACGAATTGTTGTGCAGAAGTTATGTTTTTTGCTGAAATTAGTCCTTGTAATACTAACCCAGATGCAATCCCAATGCTGTCTGTTACACTTGCTGACGAAAGCTTTAGTAGTAGGGTATCTTTTAAGGTTACCAATTTATCGGATCAAAGTGTTACGACTTTGAGTGCAAATGAAAGTTTTGTTGCTGAAAGGGATACTGAATATGAAGTTGTTATATGTTCTATAGACGCTAGCTTAACAATTTGTGATCCTATGCCACAAAATATTAGTTGTACTGCCAACCGTATCGTAGGACGTATCTTCAATGAAGAATTCGTATCAGTAGAAGACGTAGATGTTGAACTAATGAACACAGAGATTCCAATGAGTAGGACCAATATTGACGGAGAGTATGTGTTCGAAAATTTGGAAGCTTCTGAATATACTGTTACTCCACACAAAGTAAACGATCCTGCGAATGGTATTACTACTTTTGATCTTGTTGTTTTAGGACAGCATGTTTTGGGTGTAAATGAATTGACTACACCATACAAATTGATTGCAGCAGATGTGAACATGGATGAGATTATTGATATTAGAGATATGCTAGAGCTCAGACAGTTGATTTTGTATGCTATAGATGATTTTACAGTCAATGACTCTTGGAGATTTATCGATGCAGACTACGTTTTTCCTGACCCAACAAATCCATGGATAGAGGCCATCCCAACCGCACGTACTATGGAGTTAGGAAATTCGGATGTAAAGGCAGATTTCGTGGCCGTGAAGATTGGTGACTTAGATTGTTCTGCACAGACAAAGACAAACTTGACTTCTCCTCTTCAAGATAGATCAAGCGAAACTTTAGTCTTGAATGCTGAAGATAATCGTGTGAAAGAAGGTACAGAATTCCAAGTTAGCTTGAGCCCATCTGCGGATGTGTCGCTTAGTGCGGCACAGTTTACTATAGACTTTGATCCGTCATTAGCTAGCTTCCATGGAATTTCTTCTGAATCTTTAGGGCTAAACGAAAATAGTATCAACCAAAGGTATATGCAAGAAGGACTTGTACCATTTGCATGGTATACCAA
>CAYZUW010000295.1:0-5498 GCA_964481325.1 uncultured Saprospiraceae bacterium | reverse complement strand
TCCTAAGAGTTTATCAAGGTGCATTCGAATATCCAGTCAAAGTGGACGAACGTAAGCTGTCTAAGTTTATGAAAATAGATAAGCGCGTATTGATTCAGCGCTTTCAGGAATTGCACAAATTCAATATTATCTACTATACACCTGCAAAAAATAAACCTCAGTTGACCTATTTGTTGCCAAGAGAAAATGCAGATGATCTAGTGCTTGACTTCCAACGATTGAACTTTCTGAAAAAAAGATATCATGAAAATATAAAGGCTGTTATACGGTACGCAGAGGAAGAATCTTGCCGTCAGGTACAGCTTTTAAATTACTTTGGAGAAGAGGTAGAAAAGTGTGGTACATGTGATATTTGTAGATCTATCCGAATAGAAGGGATGACGACAGACGAAAGTTTACGTCTTAAAAATAAAATAAAAAGAATGCTGCTCAAAGAATCCATGATGCATAATGAAATAGTGGAGTCTTTCCATACCAAGATCAATGCTAAGGTGATTTACCTATTGACCTATTTGATAGATGAAGGATTCGTAAAAAAGGATAATGATAAATTGATATGGGCAAACGAAAAAAAATAATTTGTACTGTCATCAATGATCTCACCTATGATCAACGCATGCATCGTGTGTGTACCACCTTAGCCAATGAAGGCTACGATGTTTTGTTACTGGGTAGAGTAAAAGAAAAATCTGTAGATTTAACAGAACAAGTCTTTGCGCAAAAACGAATAGTTTGCTTTAGTTACACGGGATTTATGATGTACTTTGAATTCAATCTCAGGGTGCTGATATACCTATTGTTTCATAGATTTGATATGGTCAATGCAGTTGATCTAGATACCATCATTCCCGCAAGTCTTGCAGCGAGGATCAAGTCAAAACCAATGATCTACGATGCACATGAATTATTTACTGAGGTACCAGAGATAGTAAACCGGCCATATCTGCACAAGATTTGGTCATGGATAGAAACCAATTTTGTTCCTACTGCCTGGGCAAGCTATACGGTTGCACTTATGATAGCTGAGATATTTACGGAAAAATATGATCAAAGCTTTTCAGTAATAAGAAATGTACCTAGGAGACAATCTTTTCAACCTACCCGAAAGACTGAAAAGATCATTCTGTATCAAGGAGCAATCAATACAGGTCGAGGGCTCAAAGAAATAATAGCGGCTATGATTCATCTGGATGAAGAAATTAAATTGTGGATCATTGGCGATGGAGATCTATATGAAGAAATAAAAGATGCCTCTCTAGCTACTACAGCAAAGCAACGCATAAAAATGTTCGGTTACATTGCACCAGAAGAATTAAAAGAGATGACTAAAAAGGCCTGGATAGGAATAAACCTCTTGGAGAATGTAGGCTTGAGTTATTACTATTCATTGGCGAATAGAACCTTCGATTTTATCCAAGCGCATGTACCAGCCATCCATATGGATTTTCCCGAGTATCGAGCCATCAATGATAAATATCAGGTCGCAGAATTGGTGCCAGATCTGACTACAGATTCTATTGTCAAGGCCGTCAATTCTTTAGAAAATGAAGATCGGTATGATAGACTAAAACAAAATTGCCAAATCGCAGCAGCAGAATTATGTTGGGAAAATGAAGAGGATAAATTGCTTGGCATTTACGAGCAACTACAATAAAACGCCGAACCTTGCTAAAAAATAGGCTTTCTTGAAAGCCTATTTTTTAGCAAATCATGAGTCTACTCAATCATTACTCATCCATCTTACCTGCCAAATCCAAAAAGAAAGCATACTCCATGGCGGTTTCTTTAAACCTTTCAAAACGTCCCGAGGCACCACCGTGACCCGTTGACATATTGCAGTGCATCACTAAAGGATTATGATCTGTTTTCATCTCTCGCAGTTTAGCGACCCACTTAGCAGGCTCCCAATATTGTACTTGACTATCATGCAGCCCTGTGGTAACCATCATGGCAGGGTAGTTTTTTGCTTCCACGTTGTCGTATGGGGAATAGGTTTTTATATAATCGTAATACTCTTTATTTTTTGGATTTCCCCATTCGTCAAATTCTCCAGTTGTCAATGGGATGGACTCATCAAGCATGGTGGTGACTACATCCACAAAAGGAACCGCTGATATGATGCCCTTCCAAAGTTCAGGACGCATATTGATGACAGCACCCATGAGTAGTCCGCCAGCACTACCACCCATCCCAAATAATTGGTCAGGTGAGGTATAGTTATGGCTTATCAAATGCTCAGCGCAGTCTATAAAATCATAAAAGGTATTCTTCTTTTTGAGAAGTTTGCCATCTTCATACCACTGCCTTCCCATTTCCTCTCCGCCTCGTATATGTGCTATCGCAAAAACAAAACCTCTATCTAATAAAGTCAGTCTAGTACTAGAAAAATAAGGATCCATACTATTTCCATAAGAACCGTAGCCATACAAAAGTAGTGGGGTAGAGGCGCCTAGTTTGGTGTCTTTCCTATATACAATGCTGATAGGTACTTCCACACCATCTCGAGCCGCAGCAAATACTCTTTCGGATGTGTACGCCTGAGCGTCAAAATCTCCCAATACTTCTTGCTGCTTGAGAAGTTCCATGTCCTTCGTATTGACATTGAAGTCATAGGTACTATTCGGAGTCGTCAAACTTGTGTATCCTATACGAAGAATCTGTGTGTCAAACTCAGGATTTGTGCCCGTATAAGCTAAGTAAGCACTATCAGGAAATTCGATATTATAATCTTCTCCAGCATTTTTTATCACACGGAGATTGGTGATTCCTTTGATGCGTTCAGAAAGCACCATGAAATCATTAAAAATCTCCACGCCTTCTAGGAGCACATCGTCTCGATGAGGAATCACCTCTTTCCAGTTTTCTTGGCCAGTCGCGCCGATAGGGGTTTCCATCAGTCGAAAGTTCTTTGCATTTTTATTTGTACGAACGTAAAATTTGTCTTCATAGTGAGAGACTGTATACTCCAATTTGTTGGCATAGTCTCTTTCTTGAAAAATCTCAAAATCACCTCTAGGATTATCTGCATCCAGCGTTCTATATTCTGAGGCCAGCGTAGCAAAAGAAGCAATCATGATATACTTCTTTGACTTGCTTTTCCAGCAGTAGGCATTATAAGTGTCATCTTTTTCATGATATACAAGTTCATCCTCACTAGGATCTGTACCAAGTATATGGCGAAATATTTTATATGCCCTCAGCGCCTCATCTTTCATGGTGTAGAATATCGTTTCATTATCATTACCCCATACAGCACTACCTGTAGTGTTAGGGATTACGTCGGACAACATTTTCCCTGTCTCTAGATTTTTAAAACGGATAGTATAGATTCGTCTACTTACCGTATCTTCTCCATACGCTAAAATTTTATTATCTGGACTCACAGATCTGGAAGCCACTTTGAAGTAGTCAAATCCTTCGGCTAGTTTATTTACATCCAGCATGATTTCTTCAGGACCGTCTTTGCTTCCTTTATTTCTAGCAAAAATGGGATACTCCTTTCCCTCCTCAAATTTTGTACGATAGGAATAACCATTTTTCATAAACGGCACAGACATATCCGTCTGCTTGATTCTACCTTTTATTTCTTCAAACAATTTTTCTTGAAACCCATTGGTGTGTTCTAGTATAGACTCTTTGTATGCATTCTCCGCATTGAGATGGTCTATCATCGCTTGATCCTCCCGCTGATTCATCCAATAGTAATTATCTACTCGAGTATCCCCATGGATTGTCATTTCTTTTGCTACCTTTTTAGCCACTGGCGCATCCATGGCTACCTTGTCAAACATTGCTGATTCTTTCATCTATAAATTAAATTATATTTATTACTTGACCTGCTATACATCTTTGGGCAGGTTTATTTTTTTGTTTGCATTTTAGGACGCTTTGATACACCCAAAATTCTTTTCTTTTACTAATTAGTCTTGCGTACTTTGTCCGACAAGATACTGCATCTTGGATAAATCGCTACACTCGAGTGCAAAGTTTTCTCTAAGCTCGTATTTGATATGAATGATGTGTTTTTTTGGGATCTACCACCGTGATATAGTCGAGGCTGACAAAAGCATCGACTATATCGCGGTGGTCGCTATGTTTCGTAGCTCCCTATTCGGTCGGCCCTGTGCAAGCCCTGCTGCAGGCTCAGCATTGCTCAGGTCTGGCTTCCTGTCGGTCGCCACTACTGCACAGCGCTAGCTCAAAAAGTAAATGGGAATGAAGTACGAAACTCTTGTCTTATTTAGCGGCTCTATCCTTTTTAAGTCCAAATCTCATCAAAATCAGAATAGATAAGCTGCAATCAATGAAAACTCCCTAGTCTTGTATGTAGTTTGTCCATCTCCAAAATCAGAATCAAAAGAAGCTATCTCCGTAACACCAAAGGAGGCCCTCAATGAAACAAGAAAGTCATTTAGCTTTACGCCTACTCCGAATACATATCCCACATTGGACCTGTCAAAACCCTCCTGGTCAAAGTCTATATCAGATTCTGTCGATGTTCCAGCTGTCGTACTGCTTGTATTACCACTCAATGCATATCCTCCAAATACACCTCCAGTGAGACGAAGACTGAGACCATCATTATTCCCAATGAGATTATAGTTTATCAAACCGTTTAACATTAGATAATTGTACGTATTTTCTATATCAACCAATTGACCAAGAGAAGCCTTACCTCCAGAGGTGAAAAATGCAGCTTCTGGTTGAAAAGACAATTTGTTTCCTAATCCAACGTGATATACAGCTCCGATTTGGTAGCCTGTTATAAATTCTTCATTGAAATCGTCTAAATTTTCATCAATAAATTGAAGACTACTGAAGTTAATACCTGCCTTGATACCTAGCTGGGCGATGGATTGATTGGATAACAATAAAAAAGAAATGAGGTGAATTAGAAGTATGGATAGGTTTTTCATCATTAAGATTTTAGCTACTATAATATACTTTAAAAGCTAGAATTATGCCATTACATAAACTCTATTTGTAACTAATAAATTATAGATAAAAGAGTGTTAATTGCTAGATTTTTAGATGAGCCATAAATAGATAGGAGCCAAACTCAATACTACAGTTACCAAACCTAAAATACCTCCCAAAGCATTGAACAAACGAGCACTCATATCTGGTGATTTGAGGTAAAGAAAACACAAAATTAACGCTGAGATTCCTAGTATGAGGCAAATAAGTTTATAAGTCCCACCAATAGCAAATAAGCTTACATCCAGATCAGGCTCCGTTTCCATGTAGTTTCTTATCTGCATATAAGCCATAGACTGAGCAATTGCGATTAGGTTGAACCCCAACAAACCACAGACTAAGGATAATACGGCAAAGACTTGCTTATTCATAAATAATCTTTTTGAGTCTACTCTGGAAAGTAGCGGATTTTAAAAAATTGGCTATTTTGGATGAGATTTTGTTATTCTCGAAATTCAGTGATGCCTGAGCATCAGTGGATTGAGAAAATGAAAAATATCGCCAAAAGAGTCATTTTGTGG
>CAYZUW010000294.1:0-5501 GCA_964481325.1 uncultured Saprospiraceae bacterium | reverse complement strand
GCTTTTTCTTTTGCCCACTATCTGCGTTGAAAATACTCGCTAATGCTAAGGCATTCGCTGTGTTTTTCGCCTTGATATTGACCAAAATAAATTTGCATAAATTGTCCCAAACCATATTCCGTTGAGCATAAAAACGATAAAAATGGTTGAAAATAACAAAGCTGTACACCCTAAATGGAATGACAAAGAGTTCTGTGCTTTTCTTCTACTCTATTCTGCTATGGCAGATAATGTCATCACCTCCGAAGAGCGTGATATGATTTTGGAAAAGGTCGAGCCAGATGTCTATGATGACCTGCTAAACGAATTGAATGCAAATACCGATGAAGAGAATAGAGCCGTGCTGATGAGCTACCAAGGTCTATACTTCCCTACTGTGGCACAAAAACAAGAATTACTACATTTGGTAAAAAAGGAATTTTACGCAGATAATGATTTTAGTGCCGTAGAAATAGAACTATATAAGACGTTGAAAAGCATAATGTAAAAAAGAGAATTGGAAATTACTTTCTAAACGGAACTTCAACATTATCTACAGAGTACCCTGCAAATATTCCAAAACCTCCATCAATATTATTAGAGACATTATTAGGGCTTGAAAAGAACTGATTATTGCCTGCCTGAGAAAGCCTATACCCTTCGACAAAATAATTATGGTATTGCTCTGAAACCGAGCGTAGTTCGATAATTATAGCAATAGGATATTCATCTTCGTGAAGAGAAAATGCTATATCGAAATTCAGTTTTTGGCTTTCTTCTTTGAATGTAGAATTATCAAAATGAGCACCAAAGAAAACTGTGGAAGAATTTGTATTTACTATAGTTGCATCCGCTCCTAGTTGTTCCATAAGTACATCTTCTTCAATGGTTATAGGAATAAGTCTTCTCTTACCGTCATTGAAAAGAGAAGAAGGATATACCAAATAAACCAAAAGGTGATATTGGTCATTCATCTCGAAGTTATTATCCAACTCAAAAGAAGCTTGAGAAAAATACCTTGTATAACCTTCGACTTGATTTTCTTTTGATGTCTTAAAATCACTTAATTCCAAATTTTCAATCTCTGTAACGGTCGGCACATAACTTTCTGCCGATACAGTTGGATAGTCAGGGTGATCTACTTGGAGCTTATACGTATAACCGTCAGAAGGTATGGTATTATCTGTTCGATAAACAATTCTCTCCGTATCCTTTATTAAATAAGATATTGCTTCTTCAGAAATAACTTCTCGAATAGGATCTTCGTCCTGATTTTCTGGTTCAATAGAGGATGACTCTGAAGAAATCGTAACATGTGCATCATTGATATAAATAAAATCCGAATTATCTAAAATAGATTGAGTCCTAGAAATCTCGACAATGAAATTGTGATCATCAGTGAAAATATCATTTGGAGAAAATAAACTGAATATTGCCATTTGTTGCTTGTCATCATCAAAATCCAATATTACCTCATTCTCGCAAGAGAAAAAGACTATAGAAATACAAAGCAAAAATAACTGTTTATGAAGCTTATTCATCAATAAGGCGTTTTGTCGCCAATAGCCAAAGATATCGAATTAATACCTAATATGCTATTTATATTATATTATATTAGTAAAAACCTCTACTTTCTTCTTAAAAATTTGGAGTTAACAAAAGATTAAGTACTTAGAAACCAATAGAATAGTTTATCGAAGGCGTAATAGGCAATAAACTCACAGATACAAACTGAAGCTGGCTCCGATTTATTGGGTTTCTTCTCAATCTATAATATATTGGGTTAAGGTTGTTGTAAACATTATACACACCAATTTGCAAGCTATGCTTGAATCCACCTTTTTCAAATTTGTAATTCACTCCTAAATCTAAACGATGATTAGCAGGTAATCTTTGTCCATTTCTTGATGAAAGGATAGGTATGGGTATAGGAGGAACATTTGGGAATGGTGAAGGTACACCATATTTACTGGTAGGAATAGTTAAGTTAATTCCTGAACTATATATCCAAGTCATATTTGCACTCCAATGTTGGTTAAAGGTATAGATACCTCCAATATTAGCTACGTGCGTTAAATCATATCTATAAGGAAATGCTTCTCCTCCATTAAGATCATCAAACTGTCTATCCGTTTCTGACCAGGTATAATTTATTTTTCCAGTAAACCTCTCCCCAACTTTTTGTAGTCCAACTTCAAGCCCTCTGCTTGACCCTTTACCTTGGGTCACCTTTGATTCATAATTCAAGGCATCCAAAATATTAGTAGAATCGCCTTCTAGAAATTCGACTAAATTATTAAAATTCTTATGATATATATCAGCTGTTAGTGTTATATCCTTTGGGAGATTCACTTGTATTCCAAAACCTAAATGCCTTGCTGTTTCGGGTCGCACCCGGGCAGAAGAGGGAACCCATATATCCCCTGGCAAGCCAATATCCGACTTAGTCAACAAGTGCATATGTTGCACAATATCTAGGTAGGACGCAGACGCAGAAAAATAATCATTTAGCTTATAGTCTAAATTTATTCGAGGCAAAAAAGTAAAATCTTGAAAATCCTGAAAGTCCCAATAACGTGCGTGTACTCCCAAGGTCAAATACAATTGTCTGTTCAATGAAACACCTGTTTCAAAATAAGAGAACCCTTCTAGAGCATCTAGTGACCTGATTTCAAGCGTATCTGTAATAGATAGATTTAATGTATCCGCAATAAAGCTTGCCAAATCTATGAAAGAAACACCATCTTGGGTAGACCCTGGACTAAGTTCGTGTTGTATTAAGCCTAGACCAAATTTAAAATTGAATCGATTAGAGTGCAAATATTCTGCATCGGCTCTAATACCTAAATCCCTAACCTCAGATGAAAATTTTCTTTCTGAAAATATAAGGTCTGTGCGTCCATTATCATACACTCCTTCTGATTGGAACACTTCAGAAGAATTGAAATTAAATTGAGACAGATAGGCTGTGGTGTTCAAAAATATTTTATCCCCAAATAAATGATTCCAACGCAAAGATGCCACTCGGTTTCCCCATGTTAACGATTCTTTATTCTCATCAAAAAAACTTCCTGGCAGTTGCTCTCCACTGCTCAAGGTAATTGAATCTCTGAAAACAGGTCGCTCTCTTTCATTTTCGAAATCATCCTTACCTTCGTAATAACTCAAATAGAATCTATCGTTCTTTCCAATTCTGAAATTGGTTTTCACATTTAAATCATAAAAAAAGTAATTGGAAAAGCCATCAACACTATCCCGCTTTGCAATAGTCCGAGTGATTTCAGGAAGATAAAGATCTGTAAACGATCTCCTGTAGGACACAAAAAAAGAAGCTGCATTCTTTACTATAGGTCCTTGTATTGATGCCTTGCCTGCCAACAATCCTAGCGACAGTTTACCTTCATAACGTTGATTGTTTCCTTCAATAGTCTGTACATCCAACACTGACGAAAGACGGCTTCCATATTTAACTGGAAAATTACTTTTATAAACTTTTGCACTACTAATCGCATCAGAATTAAAAATGGAGAGCACTCCTATTGCATGTTCAGGACGATATACAGGAGCTCCATCCAGGAGTATCAAATTCTGATCAAGGCTGCCACCACGAACATGTAATCCACCTACCCCATCCGCACCTGTGTTTATGCCATTCAAAAGATAAGCTGCTTGAAACAAGTCTGCTTCGCCTCCTATTCCTACTACGTTTTGAATATTGCTCAAATCTAATCTATCCACACCTGAAGTAGGTCTTCTGAGGAATTCCTCCGCATCATCACTAGCTGTGACTATAATGGTCTCGAAATAAGAAGGAACCAATTTGATCACTACATCTTGGCTAAAAGATTCATTAACCATGAACTTCTGAGTTTCATACCCCAAATAAGAAATAAAGATACTGTCCACATTAGGCACCCCGTTGAAGCTAAAATACCCAAACTCATTACTATCTGTCCCATAAGCATTATTAGGATTGTAAATATTAGCACCTACCAACCGCTCTCCTGTGGACTTATCTTCAATATATCCACTTATTGAAATTGATTCCTCAAGCATAGTCTTTTCTCTAAACAAAATAATCTGATTAGATACTACCTTAAAAGAAATATTTGTCTCCTTCAAAATATCTCTGAGCACCTGCTTAAAAGGGGTATCCACTACATCTAAAGAAATCAATTTATCTTGAGGTAAAATAGAATTACTAAAGGCTATATTGACTTTGGATTGAATACTTAGCGAAAGAATCGCGTCCTCTATACTCAAATTATCTACAGCAAAAGAAATCTTATTGTTGATTGGAGATTGCCCAAAACAAGAGAGACCATTACTGATAATAAAAAGTATAGATAAAACTATTCGCATAGATAAATTTGGCTATAGTATATTAAACGTATAAAGCAGCAGAATAAATCTAAGAACTTAAATAAAACTTGGTAAATCCTATAATAAAGGACTAAAAATCAGCTTTAGCGACAGAATTACTTGCATTGACCGCCAGCTAATTGGTAATATTCTGTACCGTTTTGAATAATTTGGAAATCAAAAGCCGCTGACAAGGTCTTTAATACCTCATCTGGGTTTGGATTATTAAATAGTGAAGTATAGGGTTTAGTCAAACAAGAAGATTTATCTACTACAATATTAATATCAAAGTGTGATTCAATGTCTTCAATAGCACTTCTTAGAGGCGTATTGTTAAAACTCAATCTTTTGGTACACCAAGAATCTGCGTTGGTTCGAGATATTTTGTCTTTAGTTAATGTTCTATCGACCTTATCAAATTGGGCGGATTGGTTTGCTTCAAGCAGTAACTTGGTCCTTGTTTTGGCATTAGATACCTTGACCTTACCTTCATTTACAAAAACAGAAATCGTTTTATGGGATGATCTGTTCTTTACGTTAAATTCTGTGCCTACCACTTCTACTTTAATCTCATCTGCATTCACTATGAATGGTTGATTATCAATCTTTTTTACTTTAAAAAATGCTTCTCCTTCTAATTGCATGCCACGCAATTGCGTATCAAATCCCTCTGATAAGGTAAGTGTGCTTTGCTTATTTAGCATCGCTTCAGTTCCATCTGGTAATAGGAAAGTTTCAATTTCAGCTCCCGATGTAAATACCAAGGAATTCGGCTTATCTCCAATAATGGTGTATACAAGGGTACTTAAACCAAGGACCACCGCTGCAGCGGCGATCCATGCTAAATAATTAGTTTTTTTCTTGACTTCGGTTTTTGGAGTATACATGTTTACTACCTTAGCCGATGTGTCTTTTAGCTTATTTACTTTTGTAAGGGCCTGTGTTACATCAAATTCAATGACCTTACTTTCATAATTAGGAATATGTTGTAGAATCTTGATATTATCATCAATAAAAGCAGCATTTTCAGCAGATTGTGCTCGATATTGATCGAGCATTTTACTATCCTCTAAGCTTAGCTCCGTATGAGCTTGCTTCATTAAAAGTTCTATTATCTTATTCTCCGTCATATATCCTTCAAACGTACTTTATTAAGACAC
>CAYZUW010000293.1:0-5505 GCA_964481325.1 uncultured Saprospiraceae bacterium | reverse complement strand
ACTATGTACTTCTTTAAACAATTTCTTACCACCTAATTTATCTAATGAACTATTGGGGGACAATTTTTATCACAAACTGCGCCCAATCATGTGATTATGTGTTAAATGTATATTAGTGTTAATAATATGTAAATTCATTTTATATAATACTAGCAAAAAAGCCCTAAAATTCATAATTTTAAAAGCTCTCGTTTACATTAGATTTAACTTGCTTATTAAATTACAAATGAACTGTCTAAATTCTCAGAGATTTCTCTATGCTGCATATCTTATTGGTTTGTGCCTAATATTTTGTACGTGCCAAGAGAGTCATAAAGGTCCTAAAAATAAGGCTACGTCGATTACTACAGGTTCGCTTTTTCAACTGATTAAACCAGCTGAATCAGGTATTCATTTTACAAATTCACTAACCGAATCTTCGCAAAATAATCTAGTCACCAATAATCTAATCTATGCAGGCGCAGGCGCAGGAGCGGGTGATTTGAATGGAGATGGTCTTGCCGATATTGTTCTCTTAGCCAATGAAGCCATTCCAGCTATCTATATCAATGAAGGAGACTTCAAATTCAAAGCAGCGGTTGCTGGATCTGGTATCCAAAAAACACCTGGATGGCACTCTGGTTTAGCCCTTATTGACATCAACGAAGATGGTAAATTAGATATTTACATAAATAGAGGAGGACCACAAGAAAAAGATATCAACAAAAGAAGAAATCTTCTTTATATCAATAAGGGGAACATGAAGTTTGAGGAGAAGGCTAAAGAGTATGGACTAGATGATCCAGGCGCTAGTACTCAAACCGTTTTTTTTGATTATGATGGAGATGGAGATTTAGATGCCTACGTATTGAATTATCTCCTAGGTATACAGCGTATAGGCTATGATAAGCTAGAAAAAAGAAGAACAGGGCTATCCGATGACTTAGCAGCTGAATTTTCAGATCATTTGTATAGAAACGACGGAGGCAAATTTACCAATGTATCCAAGCAAGCTGGGATACAAAATTGGGGTCATGGATTAGGGGTGGCCATTGGGGACATCAATGGCGATAATCTTCTTGATATATATGTATCAAATGATTTTGAAGTAGATGATTTCTACTACATCAACCAAGGTAACGGTACTTTTAAAGAATCTCTAAAAAACCATTTTCCTCATGTTTCTTTCTTTGCCATGGGGCTTGATGTTGCAGACATTAATAACGATGGAGCTTTAGACGTTTTCGAAGTAGAAATGCTCCCTAAAGACAGAAAACGAGCCGTAATGAATATGTCTCAGATGGATCGTGGGCGTTTTGAAGATTTACTCAAGATTGGATTCCAACCGCAATACATGAGAAACAGTTTGCACCTCAATCGTGGGAAAGGATATTTTAGCGATATCGCACAGATGGCAGGTGTAGCTAAAACGGACTGGAGTTGGGGGACTTTGTTGCAAGATTTCAACAACGATGGACTCAAGGATATTATGGTCACGAATGGGATCGCTAGAGATATGAGAAATCGTGATTTTCAAGTCAATACCAACAAAAAATTTGAAGAAGCAAATGGAAAAATCGGGATCGAACAAATCAATAGCTTGGCACCTTCTACCAAGATTAGAAACTATGCTTTCCAAAACAAAGATGGTATCAACTTCGAAGACCAAACAATTAACTGGGGACTAGGTCAAAAAGGTTTTTCTAATGCACTGGTTTCGGCAGATTTTGACTTAGATGGAGATTTAGATATGTTGATTAATAACATCGGGGAACCACCTTTTTTGTACAAAAATACCAGTAAAGATAAAGGAGCCAATTATCTAAGCCTTTCTCTAAACTATACCAAGAAAAACAAATACGGACTAGGAACTAAAGTGACTTTGCATACCAGCACAGGGGTTCAGTACCAAGAAATGTTTTACATAAGAGGATTTCAATCAAGTAGTGAGCCGATTTTACATTTTGGATTAGGAGACCTAGATCACGTAGAAAGTATACACATACAATGGCCAGACAATACGGTCCAAGAGATTATGAACCCGGCAGTCAATCAGAGATTAGAAGTGAAATACTCCAATTCAAAGGCCTTAGCAGATAAACCTGCAAACCAGGGCTTGTTAAAGCAAGCCAAGGTACCTGGTCTAGCATTTAAGCATAAAGAAATTCCTTACGATGACTATGAAAAGGAAATCTTGATTCCGCACAAACAATCCCAACTTGGTCCTTTTATGAGTAAAGGGGATGTGAACGGTGATGGACTTGAGGATGTTTTTATCGGTGGTGCTCATAATCAGCCTTCCATGATTTTTGTTCAAAACAAGAATGGCGGATTTTCAAGAACACTTCAAGCGGATTTGGGGGCAGATGCAAAATTTGAAGACATGGGTAGTTTATTTTTCGATGCAGATCAAGATGGAGATCAAGATTTGTATATCGTGAGCGGTAGCAATGAATTTGAAAACCAATCCCACATGTACCAAGACAGGCTTTATCTAAATGATGGAAAAGGCAAATTTTCTAAGAGCAATGGCTTGCCGAAGATTTCTGGAGCAGGCAGCAAAGTATGTGCGGGAGATATTGATGGCGATGGTGATTTGGATTTGTTTATAGGTGGACGAGTCAGTCCTCAGGCCTATCCAGTAAGCCCAAAGAGTTATTTGCTCATTAATCAAGGAGGCAAATTTATAGATCAGACTGCAAAGTGGTCAAAAGATTTAGTACATGCTGGTATGATCACCGATGCGCTTTTTATGGACATTGATCAGGATAATGACCAAGACCTTATCACAGTAGGAGAGTGGTCACCCATCACCATTTGGAAAAATGAAAATAAAAAATGGAAACCAGAACCTATCGCAGACACAGAAGGATGGTGGTTTTCTATCGCAGCTGAAGATTATGATCAAGACGGAGATCTAGATCTTTTAGCAGGCAATATTGGCTTAAATCATAAATTTAAAGCTGAAAAAGACAAGCCATTTCATATTTACTATGATGATTTTGATAATACAGGGACGCAAGACATCGTGCTAGCTTTTCACGCACAAGATAAGTTGTTTCCAGTGCGTGGCAGAGATTGTAGTAGCGAACAGATGCCATTTATAACCGACAAATTCCCAACTTTCGAATCATTTGGAGGCGCTGAACTCAAGGATATCTTTGGGGAAAAAATTGAAAAGGCAAATCACATGCAAGCCACACAATTTGCCTCCCTAATACTTTGGAATGATGGAGAAGTGTTTTCAAGCAAAGCATTACCGGATCAGGCACAATTCTCGCCCATCAACAAATCCGCTTTTATTGATTTGAATCAAGACGGCAAAAAAGAGTTGATTATCGCTGGCAATATGTTCCAAACGGAAGCAGAAACCAGTCAGGCGGATGCAGGAATAGGGGCTGTTTTTACGATAGATGGGCAAAATTTCAAGGCCTATAACACCCTAGAGAGTGGATTTTTTGCTCCCTTTGATGCAAAGGACATACTTTCTTTAAAAACTGCTCAAGGGAAATCTTTAATTTTAGTTGCAAACAACGATGGGCCTTTACAGGCTTTTGAGACCAAGCATACTTTACAATAAAGTGGACTCACAGTTATTGCTATAAACAAATCAACAAAACTTCCGAGATAGGTTTTCATTTGGTCAATTTGTTTAGTAGGGAAATTGGGTTCTAATTTTAATAAGGACTTTATGGGACCTGCAGCCCAAACCATATTCAGACCGAAAAGGTCTTGAATATAGTTTGGGCTGCCGCTATGCTATGTATCTCGCTCTTCGCTCGGTCCTTTGCCAACGCACAGGCTCAGCTCGGACTGAGGCCTTGCCAAGATGTTCAGCAGAAAATGCTTCCACCTTGTCAAGACCTCAATACGCCGCAGCGCTAGGTCGTCTCCTTTTTTTGGAATTTGATATTGAAAATAATCCACGTATTATTTTATCATCTATAATATAAATGTCAATACATAATGACTATAATATCAAATTCTTATTTCAAGATAAATCATGTCTTTTGGATACTTTTCATGTAAGAACAATTTAATTTTTGGTTAAGCCTAAATTTATTAGATACTTATTGACAATTTCTACGTCATAAGAAATGAGAGAAATGGTAAAAAAAGCAAGACCATTTCCAATTTTTATAATTTGCTAAAGAGGGGATTTCAGCAACAATATTACTTAGGTTCAGAGTAGCTAATATTCTGAATACCATTGATTTTTAAAATATTGTCATTATATTAGCGCAACATACCCTAGCTTGTTAAAAGCACTGACAATTTATAATCTTATTATTTTTTAACAATTAAATATTCAAAACGAAGATGAATAGGCCACTAATAATTATCCTTATCCTACTCTTTCTTGCAATTTTGTTCCTAGGTGCTAGATACGCATTTCAGAATTTTTGTGGAGTCGCTCCAGCAGCTGCAGTAACCACAAACAACAATGGAATATGGGCATTTGATGATGGAAAAGCGTTTGACGCTGAATCAAATCAATATTATAGGTTCAAAAGAAATGCATCTAATTTTATTCCTGGTACTACAGAGAGTTTTAAGTCTACAATTGGTAGTACAGTTGATTACTTGAAGCAAAATGGTGCTAGAGCACTGACAGTTACAGGGCTTTACTCTGCTACTGAAGCTTACACTGGAAATGCAGGTAACTTGGGTTTAGCAAGAGCAAATGATATCAAAGCTTCTCTAGTAAAAAGAGGAGTTCCAGCCAATCAAATCGTTACGGAAGCAAGAATCTTAAGAGAAGATTTGTTCAGAAGAGACACACTTCAAAGAGGAGCTTACTTTACATTTTTCCCAACTGCTGGTAAGGCAAATGCTGTAGCTCAGTCTGCAACATCATATATGGCCGGCAAAGCTGTAGGAGCTAATCTAGTTGGAAAAGACATGGTTATATATTTCCAAACTAATAAGGATGAATTAAACCTTACTTCTCAAAACAAAAGAGATATGAAGGATATAAAAGCCTATTTGGATGCAACTCCTTCTGCTAGTCTTAGAGTTTCTGGACACACAGATAAAAGAGGGGATGCTGCATACAATAAGCGTCTTTCTAGAGGAAGAGCAAGGTTTGCTTCTGAGCAGCTTACCAAAAGGTATGGTATTCCTGCAAATAGAATGACCGTAGCTGGATTCGGTGAAGAGCAGCCAATTGACAATGCTGACAATGAGGCTGCTTACAAGAAGAATAGACGTGTAGAAATCAGACTACAGAATAAATAATAAATTAACTAACTTATAAATATATATAGACATGTTCGCATCATGGTGTTTTTGGTTTCCATTATTATTAGGTGGATTATTAGGCCTTTTAGGAGGTTGGATAGGTTGGTTATTAAAGCGACCTAAAGAGAAATTAGTTTATCAAGATAAAATCGTAGAAAGACATGTAGAGGTAGTAAAAGAAATAGAAGGCGTTAGCTTGATGAGCAAACCTTTTGCTGTAGCTATCGAGACGATAGTTACTAAAGAGGTTGAAGTCATAAAAGAAGTAGTGAATGAGGAAGAAGT
>CAYZUW010000292.1:3175-5537 GCA_964481325.1 uncultured Saprospiraceae bacterium | reverse complement strand
TATCATGTATATCGCGTCTCCTGCCTGCTTAAAATCCATCGTCATATGCTTCTTACCTTCCTCCATGATACCTAACATCCCGATTGTCGGCGTTGGAAATACAGGTTCTGTGCTGTTTTTATAGACAGATTGGTTGTAAAAGCTCACATTTCCACCCGTCACTGGCGTATTAAACTTCTCACAGGCCTCTCCCATTCCTTTCAATGCATTCACAAACTGGTAGTACACACCTTCATCGTATGGATTCCCAAAGTTCAAGCAGTTGGTTATCGCTGCAGGCTCTCCACCGGAGCAAACTATGTTTCTAGCTGCCTCGGACACCGCTATCATCGCCCCTACATACGGATTAGCGTATACATAAGAGCCGTTGCAGTCTACTGTGACTACTAATGATTTTTTACTGTCTTTTAGCCTGATCACTGCTGCATCACTGATGGCATTAGTGGTCATCGTATTGGTACGCACCATGCTGTCGTACTGCTGATAAACCCAACGCTTACTGACGATATTCGGCGAGGCAAATACTTGACGCGCCGTCGCTATGAGATCCTTAGGCTCTTTGACTTTGTCTATATTGAATGCAGATACTTCATCCAGATAAGCGGGTCTGCTATACATACGGTCATACACTGGAGCACCTCCACCTAATACCAATGGATCAGCAGGCACACTCGCTACCAATTCCCCTTTGGCATAAAAATCTATAATACCCGTGTCCGTCACCTCTCCAATGTGTTCACACTCTAGATCCCACTTATCAAACACGTCATAAAGTTTTTGCTCTTGCCCCTTATGACATACAATCAACATACGCTCCTGACTTTCAGATAACAAAATCTCAAAAGGCTTCATATCCGATTGACGTGTCGGTACTTTATCTAAATCAATCTTCATTCCCGTCTTACTCTTTGCACTCATCTCTGAAGTACTACAAGTAATACCCGCGGCTCCCATATCTTGCATCCCTACGATGGCACCCGTTTTGATGGCCTCCAAAGTAGCCTCTAATAATAATTTTTCTTGAAACGGGTCTCCTACTTGCACTGCAGGCAAATCCTGACTGCTGTCTTCCGTCAAATCCGCAGACGCAAACGTTGCACCATGTATACCGTCCTTACCCGTTGCAGAACCTACGATCAATACTGGATTACCAGGACCATCCGCTATCGCCGATACCGTCTCACCTACTTTCACGATACCGACAGACATCGCGTTTACTAGGATATTCTGTTGGTAGCACTTATCAAAGTAGACCTCACCACCTACCGTCGGTACCCCAAAGCAGTTGCCATAGTTACCGATTCCTTTAACCACCCCTTTCATCAAGTGTTGTGTCTTTGGATTATCTATTTCTCCAAACCGCAGCGAGTTGAGTGCCGCGATTGGGCGTGCCCCCATTGTAAATATATCTCTATGGATTCCACCTACTCCAGTCGCTGCGCCTTGATATGGCTCTATCGCCGAAGGGTGATTATGTGACTCTATTTTGAAGGCACAAGCCAACCCATCACCGATATCGATCAAACCTGCATTTTCTTCTCCAGCTTCTACGAGCAGATGCTCCCCTTTACGCGGCAATTTCTTCAGATAGGTGATTGAATTCTTGTAGCTACAGTGCTCACTCCACATCACAGAAAAGATACTCAATTCTGTAAAATTGGGCGTTCTCCCCATGATCTCCACAATCTTGTGAAATTCATCCTCTGTAAGTCCTAATTTTTTCGCTACTTCTACTGTCGGCAATGCCTCTGCAGTCTGCATATTTTGTACGTTTTTGATTATTCAAACCAAGCTTAAAAAACGCAAATATACTGCTTATATTTAGGAATGCGGAAAGCTTCATATATAATTATCCTTCATAAAAAGGAATAATTCAAGGGCTTCATAAGGCTCCTAACGTTTTGTCCTCTTTTGTCAGTGTTCATTACAATTTTGATTTGGGCATGCCTCCCTTCCGCTACATTCCAACGCCGCGTCAACTGGGAGACCGAGCTATCCGAGGGTCCACGTTCGTTCCCGTCCTACATTCCATTTCGGACTGTACAGCAGAGCTGTCCACCTCTACTATCTCTCATGCGGTTTGGTTAATCCTCCCAATTCTAGCTTATTGCAGGAACAAAAGTGTAAATCTAAGATTTCGAAAACAATGCTTTATATATAATGTCACCTCTCCGAGGTTTATTCCTTTTAGAAGATGAGTAAAACACGATTAAATACACAAGGGACCAAAGAAAAATCTTTGATGCCTTGTACAAGAGCTATGTGCTCTTTTAAACTAAGCGGGTCATAAAATTAAGTTTAAGCAACCCTAACTCCCAATACCTAACAGCTTTTAAAAAAAGCCAATTGCTAACAGCAAAAT
>CAYZUW010000292.1:0-3075 GCA_964481325.1 uncultured Saprospiraceae bacterium | reverse complement strand
CCTAACTCCCAATACCTAACAGCTTTTAAAAAAAGCCAATTGCTAACAGCAAAATGCCAACAGCCCCTATTCTACATAATTCTGAAGAAACACACCCATCTTACCAATACTTGATCCGTCTTTGAAAACTTTAATAATCTCTTTGTCTTCATTGACTACTAAGAAGGTATGAGAAGCAACCCCCTTGGTCTTTTGATAGAAACCCTTGAAAGAATTGTTGTCATGGATATTCTCCCAATAGATATTATTTTCAGCTAGGTACTTTCTTACTGTAGATGCTTTTTCGTCTACCGCAATACTGATGACATTGATGTTGTATTGATTAGAGAACTTGGTAACATACTTTTTATTAGCCACACAGGTCTTGCAGGTGGTATACCAAAATTCTAATATGGTAAGCTTATCTATTTTATCATGAAGGTTAAAAGTTTGCGCCTTCAAATTCTTGAACTTAAAATTAGGTATAGTCATTCCTTCATCTAAGACAATCGCCCCTTTTGATGTGAATTCATCTTCATTGATAAGCTGTCCAAACATGTTACCTGCAAACAATGCTATAAGTACAACTAATAAGTGTTTTCTTAATTTCATTTCGAGTATTTTTTGTTTTATCGGTCTATAGTTTCCTTTTTACATATAAAAAGAACTCATATAATAACTCAATATACAACAAGATTCCCAGTCTTTATATTGTTGCTTATTAGGATTTCACTAAAATTCAAATAACTCCGACAAACCATGAACAGGGTAAGTCTTTCCCTCATATACTAATTCGCCCTGTACAACGCCCATTCCAAAGGCAAAAAAGAATAAGTTTCTGTATTTTTTAAAGTGAGATGTAGTCAGTTTAAGCATTGTTTCGCCAAGATCAATCTCGATCTCAAGCGGCAATTTTTTAAAGCCAACCCGCTTATACTTTGTCACTTTATAATTTGTAGTAAAAAGATTAAAGTCCTTGGCTCCTTCTATAGTATTTACATTATAGACATTGTCTGTACAAATATTGATAGTCTCTTCGGGAGAGATCAAATGAATATACACATCCCCCAATACAGGAGCGATCAGATAATACCCATCATATTTAAAGCCTTTAAAAACTACATTGACTATATTACCAAAGGTTTTTAAATCTTCTTTTTCTAAAAGTCGCTCAGAAATAACATTTCCTTTAAAGCTTCTGCCTTTGTAAGTCAACGTAGCATTGGTAGCAAACATATCAAATCTTATCCCCTCCACCCCATAGTCTGCAGTATGTCTTAGTACTTTATCAAAATCAATACGAAGATCATTAGTTGTACTAATGATGCTGATAAGTTGGTCTTCTTCATATACAAAGTTAAAATCTTCTGAATCGACACACTTTAAAAGATCTTCATCTTTACCGTTAAAGTTTTTATGCCCTTTTAACTTAACCCACTCTCCACCTATATTAAAATACAAAAAATTGCTTGCCTTAACTTTTCCTTTTTTTCTATATCGATTATTGTCGATGGCAAAATACACCTTGCCAGACTCCCCTTCCCCTTGAAAAGAATAGTAATCAGAGTAACTACTGTACAATTCCTTCTCCTGCCCAGGAAGCATACTAGCGGTTAGACATAAAAAAATAAATAGAAAAAAACCTGCCTTATACATTAATAAACTATTTGACTATCGATTAATGATGATAAAACAAGTCTACATTAGAATAGGTTTAATAAGGCGAACTAGTTATTTGATAGTACAGAATTGGTCATTCTTAAAAAAGAAAAGATTTTCGCATCTCTTTTCATTCCTGCAACAGAGCCTGAATTGCTCATATGGGCTTCTTCCATATTCGTCATTAAGAGGATTTTGCTATTTGCTTGATTAGCTTGACTCAACTTACTTGCATAACTAGCGACCTGCCATATCGGTGTGCGGAGATCTTTGTAGCCCGCAACCAATACTACATTTGGATATCGCTGTGCTTTAATATTGTGATATGGAGAATATTCCTTCATATATTCATAGACTGCTTTATCTGTGGGATTGCCTAATTCTGAGTAGTGACTGATAGTGCCTGACAATTCATTGTTCATCATCGTATTCACTACATCTAAATATGGATGGTCTAATATGACGGTATTGAATAAATTGGGTTTCAGATTTATTGCTTGCCCCACTATCATTGCACCAGCACTATTGCCATATCCGAATAAATTACCTCTACTTGCAAACCCTTCCTTGACTATATGCTCTGCACAAGCAATATAATCCAATATAGAGTTCTTTTTTTGCATCTCTCGGCCTGCCTTATGCCATTGCGTGCCTAGACTCGCGCTGCCTCGCACATGGGCAAATGCTATGGTATAGCCTTGTCGTAACAACACCGATTCTAATCGATTGAAATGAGGCTGTACCAGTGAACCATAAGAACCATATACCTTCAAAATCACTCCAGCATTTTTATTATGATAAGCCCTATTTTTAGTTATGGTAATAGGAATCTTCACTCCATCATGCCCAGTTACCCAAATACGTTTGCTAGCGTTGTATGTATAATTTTGAGATTTTATATTATCAATCTCATTCAATTTTTTTAATTTTTTTGAGGCAAAACTATATTGAAAGTGTGTCCCAGGATTTCTAGGAGACTCGAAATAAAACTCAAAGCTATTATCATCCGTAGAATTCATCAAATCATATTGCCCTAGTCCTAAATCCAGCTTTATTTTTTTCCATTTCTTTTTTCCATGCTCTAAATACTTGAGCTTCGGAATTGAATTCTCAAAAAATAAGCCTACCATTCTATCCTTCATGACTAAGACATCCAGGACAATGTCTTGTTTAGGCAGTGTACTTATAGAAGTAAGCTGATTAGGATTTTCAAAAGAAGACTTCAAAATACTACTCCCATCCGTTTCACTATTGACTATCAGATGCACATCTTTTATGGCATAGGGAATAGTCATTACTCCGTCTTTTCTCTTTTTGACCAATTTCAATTTGATTCCGGAATTATCCTTTTGCACAAGATGGATTTCATTTTCTGTAAAAGTTTGAACTGTAAAGAAAAGTTGCTTCCCACTTTTCATTATTTCAATATCATAACTC
>CAYZUW010000291.1:0-5549 GCA_964481325.1 uncultured Saprospiraceae bacterium | reverse complement strand
CTGTACAACTAGTCTTCAATATAGTTTATACCATTTGTAAAAATGGCTCAAGATTAAATAGAACTCCAGTTACTAAACAAAATCAAATGTAGGAAGAATTTATAATGCAAAACACTTTTTTTTTGGACAAGCGATGTGTAATAGTGGCGCCCTGAGGCGACAGTCCGCCAGGACCGACCGAATAGGGAGCTATGGAACGTAGCGACCCATCATTTTCTGATTAGTCTTTTCGGCTAATCAGGAAATGATGGGTTGGCCCCTAGTTCATACAATTAATCGTAAAAGTTTAAAGTGCAAGGCTCACTTCTATACTCAACGGAATATGATTTGGGACAATTTATGCTAATTTATTTTGGTTAATGTCAAGGCGATGAACGAAGTGGTGCGTAGCAGAAAAGTCTCAAACCAATTTCCGTTGAGTATATATCAAAATAGCTGTTATCTTCACGTCTACGAAATCTGCATATGAAGTATAGGAGCATGCGCGATTGCGCCAATGATTTAGAAAAAAATGGCTATCTTAAAAGGATCTCCATAGAGGTAGACGCGAACCTGGAAATGGGTGAAATACACCGACGAGTCTATGATGCCAAGGGACCCGCGCTCTTGTTTGAACGCATAAAAGGCAGCCCATTTCAAGCCATAAGTAATATCTATGGGACAGAAGAACGTACGGATTTTATCTTCAGAAACACATTGGGTAAAACCAAAAAAGTAATTGAATTAAAAGCAGACCCTACCCATTTTTTGAAGCGACCGCTGCACTATCTTTCTGCTCCGTTTACTGCCATCAAAGCATTGCCAAGGAAACAGTTTTTTTCTCCTCCTATAAAGTATGCCGAAACGACTATTGACAAATTGCCTCAGGTCGTATCTTGGCCAATGGATGGGGGTGGATTTGTCACGCTTCCTCAAGTCATGACCTTGCCTCCAAAGTCTAAAAATATAATGGAGTCCAACCTGGGTATGTATCGAATACAAATGTCGGGGAATGCGTACGCACTAAACAAAGAAATCGGGCTTCACTATCAGATACATCGTGGTATAGGCGTGCATCATACGGCTTACAACGACCTGGAAGATGAATTTCACGCTTCTGTTTTTATAGGGGGTTTGCCTTCACATGCCTTTGCGGCAATTATGCCTATGCCTGAGGGGCTGAGTGAATTGACCTTCGCGGGTATGCTGGGAGGTCGTCGATTTAGGTACTTATATGAAGGTGGAAATGTGCTCAGTGCTGATGCGGATTTTTGTATAACTGGTATAATCCGAAAAAAAGAGAAAAAACCTGAAGGCCCATTTGGTGACCACTTAGGGTATTATAGTTTGCAGCACGATTTTCCAGTCATGGATGTGAAAAAAGTATACCATAGAAAAGACCCCTTGTGGCATTTCACTATAGTTGGGCGACCTCCGCAAGAGGACAGTAGTTTTGGATACCTGATACACAAATTGGTAAAACCATTGATGCATCAAGAATTTCCAGGCGTGAAAGAAATTCATGCGGTAGATGCAGCGGGCGTGCACCCTCTTTTACTGGCCATAGGGAGTGAACGATATATGCCGTTTAGAGACAAGAAGCCTGAAGAGGTGCTTACGCAAGCCAATAGAATCATTGGAAGCGGGCAAACTTCACTAGCCAAGTTTTTGATAATTTCGAATCATGCCGATAATCCAAATTTGCACTGTCATGATATTGCAGACTTTTTTACGCATGTACTAGAACGGGTAGATTGGACAAGGGATTTGCATTTTCAAACCAAGACTACGATGGATACATTAGACTACTCTGGTACGGATTGGAACGCTGGGAGTAAGGTAATTATCGCTGCCGTTGGAGAGAAGAAACGAAGCTTAGCCACTGACTTGCCTGATGGACTGGATATGCCTGCTCCGTTTAGTAAACCTGTAATGATTGGACCGGGCATACTCGCTATTAGCTGCCCTGCTTATGATATTAACTCCTATCAATCGGATGTGAGTCAACTAGGAGATGCACTACAAAAAATTGATTCTAATAAATACCCTTTGGTAATTATGACTGAGGATAGTGCGTTTTTGGGTGCTACTTTGAATAATTTTTTATGGGCTACTTTCACTCGTGCAAACCCCTCTCATGATATCCATGGCGTAGATTCGTTTGTCGAACACAAACACTGGGGCTGCAAAGGCTCATTGATAATTGATGCGCGCATAAAGCCTCATCATGCTCCACCTCTTGTACAGGATGCGGAAGTAGCCAATAAAGTAGATATGATGCTGCAGCCAGGTGGCTCTTTAGCTAATTTGCTTTCATAGAGTCAAGTTTTTAATTACAAACAACAATAAAATTTCTTATTACATTTGAGTGAAATTTGAAATATTTTTATGGATTTTCCACAAAACTCCTCTAGAAGCGAGCAACTTATTATTTCATTTTTAAGTATTCGTAAAGCCATTGGGATATTAGGCATTGCTTTGCCAATTGTACTGCTTTTGGGTTCTTTCATATTGAGTGACTGTCAGGAGGTACAAGGAAGCATCAGTGCATACTACTATACTGTGATGCGCAATGTTTTTGTGGGTATTTTATGCGCAGTTTCTTTCTATCTATTCAGTTACAATGGTTATGACAAGACAGATAGAATACTCAGTTGTTTTTGTGGCTTGGCAAGTTTAGGGGTAGCTTTTTTGCCTACCTCTGTAGATCCACCGCTCAGCAGTTGTGTCACTAAGATAGTGGAAGGAAGTATCATTAGCACCATACATTTTTTATCTGCTTTGGCTTTTTTCTCGATTTCCGCTTATGTGTCTATATTCCAATTTACAAAAGGAAGCTCCTCTCCTACTAATCAAAAATTGAAAAGAAATACGGTTTATAGAGCCTGTGGAATTGTAATGGTTCTTTGCATTGTAACCATCGGTTTATATACAGCAATACTTAAGGAGCAGTTTCCTTCATTGATTGATCTAAACCCTATATTTTGGTTGGAAACTTTTGCACTTTGGGGGTTTGGAATATCTTGGTTGGTCAAAGGAGAGTTTTTATTAGAGGATAATTAAGTGAATAAAAACTTATAAACTATTAATTTTTAAGCTTTATTAGTTCTCGAAGGACACTCCTTTTTAATTTTAAAAAAAACAAAATAATTAAAACTATGAAATTGATATTTAGCTTTGCGATTTGTTTAACATTTACATGGAATATTATTTTTGCCCAGAATGTGGTCATTAATGAATTGATGTCAGATAATGAAGCCGCTGTCACGGATGAAGCAGGTGACTTTGATGACTGGATTGAGTTATATAACAATACAGATACTCCAATCGATATCTCTGGCTATGGATTATCCGATGACGTTGACGAATTAGGAAAGTTTTCTATTCCTGAAAACACTATCATAGCAGGAAATGGATACTTGATTATATGGGCAGATGACGACCAAGAACAAGGACCACTTCATGCTCAATTCAAATTGTCCTCGTCGGGAGAAGGCTTATTCCTAACCGATAGAAATATTAACCTTGTAGATCAAATAGATTTTCCTGAGTTGGAAGAAGATCAAGCATTTGCTAGAGATCCTAACGGAACAGGAGATTTTCTTATCAAAGCACATAGTTTTAACGGCGATAATGACTTGGCCGTTTCTACCTTAGCGCCTATCCCAGCTTCTATTTCTTTTTCTCCCAACCCAGCTAAAGATTTCTTGAATATACAAAGTGTGAATAAGTCTGAACTAAAAAGAATTGCCCTGTATGATATGAATGGACAATTGATTTTAGAACAATTCAGCTTTGGTCAGGATCTAAGCATAGATTTAAGCGATTTGCCTAGTGGAAATATATTGCTAAAGATTGACGATTATCAAGCGGTCCTTATTCAAAAGATAAATTAGTCTACGGATATAAAAATATACATAAAAAAGCCCATGTTGAGATTCAGCATGGGCTTTTTTATATTATCTGAAATAAAAATCTTCTTATTGATTCGCAACAACTACTGAAGGAAATCCAAATAAGACACCATTCAAATTAAGATTATTGCCAGAAAGAATCATGTCCAAAGTATCTGGTCCCAATCTAATCCTACTCCCATCATCTAGGACATCATATGTAAAAACCGTAGTATTAGAATTTTGATCGAGATCGAAGATAGTACCTTGAAAAGAACCTGACTCATCGCTTTGCGATGTAAAAGAAATGGTTAAACCAGAATTTACTGTTCCGATAGTTTCTACACCAGAAACAATAAAAGAAGTCGCATCCCAATCACCTTGAAGGTCTGCATTTGCGGATGCGTTCGTAGCAGGTTCATCGTCATCACAAGAAATGAAAAGAGCTGCTGCGGAATAAATCAAAAGTGCTGCTAAAAATATAGGTGCTAAGCGTAAAATCATATTTTTATGTTTGAGTAAAAAAAATGCGAATTTAGCAATAAACTATTGAATATCAACAAGATATTTGTAAAAAGCTTATAGTACATAAATAATAATCATAAGTAATGGCCTTTCTATCAATGAATTAAGCTATATATCTCCTATTTTGCCTTTTTAAAAAATTAACTAATTCTCGAGATTATCGTTGAAGAGTTGATATTAAATAGCTAGGCTTTATGGCAAAAAGAAAGAAGAAAGTAACACCTGTAGAACCAGAGTTGGTAAACGTAGTTGATGTAGGTGTGCATCAGAGGTTCAATGATGTATATACAGATGTCAGTCCTAATAAGATGCAATCGGTCAAGCATAAAGAGAATATCATTTTGATGAAAAGTGAAAATGATGTTCATCTTAAAATCGAATTTCTTAGGGGGACTATGATAAGAGTTCGGTATGCTTATCAGGCTTTCCAAGATGATTTTTCTTACGCCATTGATAAGAACTTCAAAGTTAAAAAACAAAAAATTGTAGCTGAAGAGAGCAGTACGGCTTATCAATATAAAGGAAATCTTATTAGTTGTAAAGTATCTAAGAAAGATATGAGCATCTCTTTTTACGATCAAGATAATAAATTGATCAATCAAGACGCGGCGCCTCCTACTTTCAGATCTACTATTCATAAAGGATTTATTCATACCGAATTGAGAAAAAAATCGGTAAAAACGGAAGCATTCTTTGGTTTGGGTGATAAGTCTTGTAGCCTGCAACTAAGAGGGCAAAAGGTCAATAACTGGAATACAGATGCTTTTGCGTATGGTACAAAAACAGACCCTCTTTATAAAACTATCCCTTTTTATTATGGACTGAAACAAGGGCTTGGGTATGGAATTTTTCATGATAATTCCTTTAGAAGTCATTTTGATTTTGACTCGAACAAAAAAGGTGAAGTCGGCTATATGGCTGAAGGAGGCGAGATTAATTATTACTTTATTTATGGTCCAGCCCTAACCTCTGTGGCTGAGCAGTATGCTAAGTTAACTGGGGTACCAGAACTGCCACCCATGTGGGCGCTAGGTTTCCATCAATGCCGTTGGAGTTATTATCCTGAACATAGATTTATCAGTGTAGCGGAAGAATTTAGAAAACGAAAGATACCATGTGATTCTATATATCTTGACATAGACTATATGGATG
>CAYZUW010000290.1:0-5568 GCA_964481325.1 uncultured Saprospiraceae bacterium | reverse complement strand
CGCCATTGAATATGGATGATCGCATTAAGATTCACCGTCAATATATGCACAACTACTTTATTTACTGCATTCGTACAGGGGAATTCGAGAAAGCAAAGAGCACACTACCAGAACATTTCAAGAAAATAAAAACATTTAAAACTAAGATATTTGATGACCATCAATTCTTTTTTCATTATGCTTATATATTTTTTGGATGCGGCGAGTATGATGATGCTTTGTTTCATCTAAATAATTGGCTGGACATGCCAACTACTATAGATAACCCAAATCTACAAATGCTTTCTAGGGTGTTTAATTTAATTCTTCATTTCGAATTGGGGAATATACTCTTGGTTTCTTCATTGATAAAATCAACTTACCGATTTCTCAAAAAGGAAAATCAATTGCAAGATATAGAAAAGGCTTTCCTCAATTTTATCAAATCCGTCATCAAAGCACAAGGCAATCGCGAAGTCAAAGAATGCTTTCAAAAATTCAAAGTCAATTTGATGAACATTACCAATTCAGAAAATGCTACAATTAGCGTATTTGATTTGATGGCTTGGGTAGATAGCAAGTTGATAAATATGAGCTTTTCGGAGATTGTAAAAAACAACTGGGAAAAAACAAAAGTGGCGGTTAGGTAGAAATAAGTATGAGGAGCTAGATATTAATTGTTAGAAATAATTGAAGAGAATTGAAATGTAATGTTTGTTCACTAATTTCAATTCTCGACAAAATATTTTGGCTTTCGATAAATAAAATGACTTAATCAGCTTCGGTTCTAATAGATGCTGGGCTTATACGTATGATTACGTCATCTTCAATTATCCCGCCTCTTGAGGACGACCAGGTATTAGAATTTCCCACTGTTCCTCTTCTTCCACCTAACATCTTAAGTTGGTCCTCATTCGTGAGTTTTTCGGCTTTCTTAGACATTTCATCTAAACTTAATTTACCATTTTTCATATCGTTAGATTTTAGAGATAATATAATATACTGACAATATAAGGAGAATCATTCAAACATTTTGACCAAAAAACGACATAAATCAGGTTTCAGAATTTAGTCGAATTGACTTTATTGTTTCCCAGACTAGGGCAGACTCATATCCCTTTCCTATTACGAATTTAGCCGCTTTACCCACAGAATCGTAACTAAAGTCGGATTTTAGGCGCTTTTCAAGCAAATTTTTTAAGGTTTCAAGGTAATCTTCCTCATCTAATTCCTCCATGGCCTTCTTGATACAATAAGGGGAAATCTTTTTTGCTTTAAGATGCATCGTGATTTTATAGCGTCCCCATTTCTTCATTCTTTGCTTACCTCGTGCAAAAGATCGAGCAAATCGCTCTTCGTTCAAGAAGTTGTCCGCAATAAGATCGGTGATGATCTCCTCCAAGTCATCTCCAAAAATCCCCAGATCCAATAGCTTAGAACGAACCTCAGAATGACACCTATCTTGGTAAGCGCAGTAGTGTTCTAACTTTTTTAAAGCGTCTTTTTTGGAAACATATTTTTTCTGCTTAGCCATTGGCGCAAAGATGCGGAATAATTATGAATGATAAATGATGAACGGAAAGCTAGATGGGCTCTTTTTCTAAGTGAGTAATATAATAATTATGAATGATGATCTGCTTGCTAGATGAGCCCCTTTCTAAGTCTACCAATAAACTAATAATCAAGTAGACAGAGTTGAAAGGGGTCTTTTTTCACTTTTACATTTTACATTTAAAATTTTTCGGTTTTACATTTATTAATTTTAATTGTACAAGCTAAAGCAGTATTGAAAATTGATCATTGAAAATTGCCCATTGATTTTGATTGGCCTCAAGCATCTTACTACTTCTCATCCAAATTTCTATATTTGTAGGAATCATGCCAGTATGACAAAGAAGGAAATTATCAAACAACACGCAGCATGCCTATTTCGACTCAAAGGGTATAAGGCCACCTCTATGCGAGACATTGCCCATGAGGTAGGCATGGAAGCTGCAAGTTTGTACAACCATATCAGCAACAAGCAAGAAATCCTAGCAGAGTTGATGATGCATATTGCGGAGTTGTTTACCGAAGGAATGGAGAATATCCAAAACTCCAGTCTCAGCCCCAGAGAAAAAATGGAGCGATTGATTGCGCTACATATTCGTTATACGGTAGAAAAACCAGACGCCGTTGCGATTATCACCAGCGAATGGGTACACCTTGAAGAACCCCATCATAAATCATATTTGCTGCTCAGAAGTGCCTACGAACATAATATTCAAAACATTATAGAAACAGGAATCCAGGAAAAACAGTTCGCTAAAGTAGATACCCAAATCGCTGCTTTTTCCATTTTGTCTACCTTACGGTGGCTGTACTCTTGGCATCACCAGCAGGAAAGTATTAATCCCCTCGAACTAGAGCAAAAAATGATTCAATGTCTACTGGATGGAATCGCTATCAGATAGAATAGCCATATTTTGCAAAACATCCCTAGAATTAGGTATTTTTAGACCGTACTATTAAACAATAGGCATGATTTTTTGCTTATTTAACTAATGATTGTTAGTTTTATAAAAACAGTTGTAAGTCTGTATTAGAACGCTTTAAAAACCCTAGAATGATACAAGCCAAGACACTCCTCACTGCTACTAAGCTCAAACAAGCATTCAGCTTGATGTGTACTGCCAAATCTATGACAGAGCTATATGAAGCAAATTTCAAATTTGTTTCTAAATACGTGCATGCCACTTCCCGTGGGCATGAGGCCATCCAGATAGCAGTAGGAATGCAATTGACTCCAGATGATTATGCCTTTCCATATTATCGAGATGATTCTATGATACTCAGTATGGGCATGGAGCCGTATCACCTCATGCTACAGCTCTTAGCCAAAAAAGACGATCCTTTTTCTGCGGGACGCTCATACTATTCTCATCCAAGTTTGAGAGATGATGATAAGCCAAAAATTCCGCACCAATCTTCTGCTACAGGTATGCAAGCTATACCTGCCACTGGAGCAGCATTAGGAATACAATATAAAGAACAAGTCGGCATCGCATCTGACAATAAGGTCGCACCTGTAGTCGTGTGCTCCCTAGGTGACGCATCCGTCACAGAAGGAGAAGTGGCAGAAGCATTCCAGATGGCGGCACTACGCCAATTGCCCATTCTGTATGTTATACAAGACAACGATTGGGACATTTCTGCCAACGCGGAGGAGACTAGAGCGCAAAACGCTTATGAATATATACAAGGATTTCACGGCGTAGAGGCTGTAAGTATACAAGGAAATGACTTCACAGCGAGTTACAAAGCAGTAGCAAATGCCCTTTCAGTCATCAGAGAAGAACGAAGACCATATCTCATACACGCCAAAGTGCCATTGCTCAATCACCATACCTCAGGTGTGCGAATGGAGTGGTATCGAGATGATTTAGAAGAAGATAGAAAAGAAGATCCATACCCAATCTTGAGACAGCAACTTCTAGATTATGGTATCACAGAAGAAGAAGTAATGCAGGTCGAGCAAGAAGCACAAGCCAAAGTTCAAGCGGATTTTGATAAAGCCAAGCTAGCCGAAGACCCAACTCCAGAAGATTTGCTTACCCATTATTTTGCGCCAACGCCCGTGCGCTTAGAAAAAGGAACACGAAAGCCAGCAGGAGCAGAAGAGGTCGTGATGGTAGATTGTGCTTTGCATGCCGTAGAAGAGATCATGAGAGGGGATATGCGAGGACTATTGTATGGTCAAGACGTTGGAGGTAGGTTAGGAGGGGTGTTTAGAGAGGCGGCTACCTTAGCACAAAAGTTTGGCGACGAGCGCGTGTTCAATACGCCTATCCAAGAAGCTTTTATAGTGGGCTCTACCGTGGGTATGTCTGCAGTAGGGCTAAAGCCTATTGTAGAAGTCCAATTTGCAGATTATATCTGGCCGGGTCTGAATCAGTTATTCACAGAGGTGAGTCGTTCGTGCTACTTGTCCAACGGAAAGTACCCAGTAAGCATGATTCTAAGAGTGCCCATCGGTGCCTACGGATCAGGTGGACCATACCACTCCTCATCAGTGGAGTCTGTCATCACGAATATCAGAGGCATCAAGATTGTTTATCCAAGTAACGGAGCAGACATGAAGGGCCTCATGAAGGCAGCGTACCATGACCCCAATCCAGTGGTAATTTTAGAGCACAAAGGATTGTATTGGTCTAAAGTGCCAGGCACTAACAAGGCAAGAACGCCCGAACCGGATCAAGATTATATCATACCATTTGGTCAAGCCAATTCTGTGTTGCAAGCATCGGACGACATGGTGGAGTCAGGAGAAAGTCTCTGCGTGATTACCTACGGTATGGGGGTGCATTGGGCATTGAATGCGGCCAAAGAATTCGAAGGGCAAGTAGAAATCCTAGATCTAAGAACACTATATCCGCTAGACGAAGAATCCATTCTAGAATGCGTCAAGCAGCACAACAAGTGCATCGTCTTGACCGAAGAACCTGTGAACAATTCCTTTGCTAGATCTATCGCTGGCTTCATTCAAGAGAATTGTTTTGAATACCTGGACGCACCCGTAAAAGTGGTAGGCTCTGTCAATACACCTGCCATTCCACTCAATAGTATCTTGGAGAAAGCTTATTTGCCAAGTGCAGATAAGCTGGCTGTAGAGATTCGTAAGGTGCTTGATTACTAAGGGATACTAGTTACATAGAGCATGCTGCTAGATTAAGATATTTAAAGTGTATTTGGTAACTTAGGCCAATCAAATCACACGCTTTAAATCTACTGAAATGAATTACTACGTATTCTTTATTACAGCACTTATCCCCTTAATTATAGGATCCATATGGTACAACCCTGCCGTATTCGGCAAGGTGTGGATGCGGACCTCAGGAGTCACCGAGGAGCAAGCCCAATCCGGCAACATGCCTCTCATTTTTGGCTTATGTTATGTTTTTAGTGTTCTGTTGAGTGTCTTTTTCTCTTCTTGGTCTATCCATCAAATTGCGATGAATGGACTTTTCGCCATGCAGCCAGATTTCTTGGATGGATCTAACCAAGGCATGATTGCACTCGTAGAGGCTATCTCTCCAGGCGGAGAGTACGCAGGACTTCATCGTACCTTTGGACATGGCGCGGTACACGGTGCAATCGCAGCGGTGCTAGGTGCATTGCCTATCATTACGATCATTTCACTTTTCGAGAGACGCGGCTGGAAGTATATCATGGTACACTTCGGCTATTGGTTAATCACTATGATTTTGATGTCAGGCGCGGTGTGTCAGTTTTTGTAAGTTTCATTTTTTGATGTTTTGGGCGCGACCCTGTGCTTTTTTGATACCTCCTATCGCCGGTATCAAAAAAGCACAGGGTCGCGTCATCCAGGACTGCGTGTTCACTTGGGTCTTGCGCCTGCAGAAAAAGCAGGCTTATACCATTTGAGTTTTAAGATGCCGCAAAAGTTTTCGAGGAGAATTTTTGAGGTCAAGGCAAAAAACGCAGGGATAGCCTTAGCTATCACTAGTATTTTTAACGTAGAGATCAGAAAATTATACCGAAAAATATGAGGCATCTTAAAACTCAAATGGTATTAGACAAATAACTACG
>CAYZUW010000289.1:0-5590 GCA_964481325.1 uncultured Saprospiraceae bacterium | reverse complement strand
GGATCGTCGACAGTATTTCAATGAGCAGGCCATAACTACGAGAGAGTATGTGCTCCCGTTTATTGAAGAGGTCAAAAAGCTCGAGAAAGGGGATAGAATATTAGAGGTAGGTTGTGGAGAGGGTGGCAACCTCATTCCTTTTATCGAGAGAGGTATGGAAGTCACAGGAGTTGATATTAATACACGACAATTAGAGCGAGCGAAGGAGTACCTCACTGAGTCTGGACATGATGATGTGAATATTATTAATCAAGATATCTACAAGACATCGAGTGATGAGCTAGGCCACTTTGATGTCATTTTTCTGAGAGATGTGATCGAGCACATCCCAAATCAAGAACGCTTTATGAGTTACATCAAGTCTTTCTTAACCGAAGATGGAGTCATTTTCTTTGGTTTCCCACCTTGGCAAATGCCGTTTGGAGGACATCAACAAGTATTAAATGAATGGATAGCCCAAGTTCCATATGTACATTTATTGCCCCGTAAGTTATACGTTAAAATGTTAGAATTGAGTGGTGTTTCAGAGAGGGGGATAGAGACCAGACTTGAAATAGTTGATACCGGTATTAGTCTTGAGCGATTTGAACGTTGCGTCAGCCAAGCAGAATTAAGTATTAGGAGGAAGACTCACTTCTTAACTAATCCTAACTATAAGACTAAGTTTAAACTACCTATTATCAAAATAATATGGCCTTTTAATAAGATTTTTCACATTCGTAATTTATATACTACATGTGGGTATTATGTGGTAAGCAAGTGAGTTAGTACTTATGGAATTCACTGCAAATACCGGTAGTCACATTGCTCATAATATGACGCTCTCAGGTTTCTACATTTTCTCAGTTTACCAATAGATACGACCAAGTCTTTAATTGACTTGATGATAATATTGATTTTATTATTGGGATTGACGATATAGTTTCTGTATACGATTCGAGCTAACAATGAAAGAATGGGGAAATTAGCATTTGGATCAGAGGCTTCTACTAAAAATTGAAATTTCGCAAGATGCTTTTTCTTGTACAAGCCATCAGTTTGTTGTCTGTTATGGATGGCATAAGTTTTGGGAATAATGTGAATTGACAGTTTTTGATGTCTCAATCTATTGACAAAGTTTCTGTCTTCACCATAATGAAAGAAGAGGGGGTCAAATCCACCTACCAATCTTAATGTATCCTTAGGTAAAAGCCAAATGGCTGCATTTGAAAAGGTGATTGGGTAACTTTTATTCGATTCGATCGAATCCAAAAGGGCGGCATCAATAAGGCTACTCGGATCGTGCTTGAATAAAAAGGTCCTAAAATTATAATCTAGTTGATCTTTGGATTCATCAATGTGAATGGGGCTAAATACTCCAATATTTTTGTCTTCCAAATTTGTGCTGGCTCTGAGAAATGTTGAAAGATTGTCCCCGTCAAAATAAACATCTTGATTTAATAGCAATACATAATCAGCACCATGATTTAGAGCTTTTTTGATTCCAATATTATTTGCACCACCAAAACCTATGTTTTCATCTAGAGAGATTAGGTCTATCTCTTCTTTAAATTGTCCTAAAATATTTAGTGTGCTATCCGAACTATTGTTGTCAACAATTACAATTCTATTGAATAAGTTGGAGTTGTCAGAGAGAGTATTCAGGCACTTAGAAATGACATTTTGTCCATTATAGGTGACGATAACAACAGAGATATTTGGAAACACGCCTTAAGATTATTTTCAGAATAGTAGTGCTTGCAAGATACTCTGTATTGTCTAAGGATAAAGAGATTAAAAGAATTAAGGTATTGGGTCGGACAATATGTAATTGCGGACGCATTTTCCCTCAACGATAAGTGGGTTTCTTCCTGAGAAACCTAGTGACAAAACCTATATGTATGAACAAGGTCTGTATATATCCAAAGTGGGTGACCATTACTTTAAATCGATCTAATAGTGATCTAATTTTTCTCTGATCAGAGACTCCACCTATCAGAAAACAACTTATGGGTGCAGAGAGCCTAAAGGCTTTGTTCGATCTTGATACACAGTTAATGATCCAGTCAATATCTGCACTAAGGTTATTTGCGATGTAAGCAGTAGAAATAGATTTTTTGGGAATAAAAGACTGATGTGAGATAACCAATCCCTGTCTAAAAGAATTTTTATTGAGGGTTTTAGGCAGACTTCTCGTAGTTAGTTGACTCCTAAGCCCTAATTTTTCTCCTTGTGGGTTGATGAGCAATGTATCGCTATAGAAAATATCAATGTCTTGTTGGCTTTCAATTTCTGAAATTAGATTCGATTCGTTCAAGTAATCACCAGCATTTAAAAAAAGGACATATTCTCCCTGGGCTAGATTAAGCCCTTTATTCATAGCATCGTAAATGCCTTTGTCGGCTTCAATAAGTAGTTGATCAATGTGCTTTTTATTATCGTTGAGTATGGTGACTGTTGAGTCAGTAGAAACTCCATCAATTACAATATATTCTATTTTTTCACGATGATCTTGCGAGATTACGCTTTGCATTGTGGGTATAATGACGTCCGATGCATTATAGCAAACAGTTATAATCGATAGCTTATAGGAATGACTTTTCACGGTTTGATGTCAAAAGGTTTTTATAAATTGATACATACTGGTTGGATACTGACTTATACGAATATTTTTGTTCAACACTTTCACGCGCATGACGTCTTAGTGTTGCATAGTGTTCTGGATTGTTCAATGACCATAATATTCCTTTGGCTAATTGAAGTGAGTCTTTCCTCGATGCAATATATCCATTGTGAAGGTGTTTTACCATTTCAGGTATACCACCTGTATTAAATCCTACCACAGGGACAGAGCAAGATAAAGCCTCCATGACTGTATTGGGCAAGTTATCTTGTAAAGACGGGATTATATATAAATGTGCTTTTTGATATGCGCTAACTATATCTGCTTCTTTTTTTAATAACCCAGAATAGTTTACTTTATAGCCTAGTTTGCTAATTTGATCTGCTGGATTTGCCTTTCCTATAACGTTGACAGTAATCTTTTTACTAAGACCAGGATCCAATGCCTTGAGTACTTTGAGACTTTCGAGAAAGAAATGAAAACCCTTTCTTTCGTCTTCAATATTCATGGCTTGAAATAAAATATTGATCTTGGATAAGTTGAGTGATGTGGTTAAGCTTTTATACTTCTCAATATCAATGCAATTAGGAATACTCGTAACAGCATGATCTCTCCCCATGCTGCTATTACGGCATATAGATGCTAACCACTCGCTACACGCTACGAACTGCAGAACATCAGTTTGTTGAAAGGCGTTATTCTTTTTGAACCAAATTTTATTAGACAGATCATTTTTGCCTGATTTTCGGAGCATCATGCAATTGCCACATTGCATTTTATAATTAGTACATTCATCTGAATAATGGCATCCTCCTGTTATAGGCCACATATCATGCATAGTCCAAACAATGGGTTTGTTAAGGGCAATGAGATTCTGTAACCCACGAAGTGACACAAATCCCTTGTTGATCCAATGAAGATGAATAACATCTGCCTCCTGAACTATAGGATGCCTATGGATTTGGCGTCCAAAAAGTCCCGTTGAAAATGCGAATCTTGATCTTTTGTCCTTTTCATGAGGAAGGAATTGTAGTTTTTCGAGATAAAATGTAGACTTTTCATGGATACTCAGTGGCAAGTTTCCGTGTACTTTATGTATGCTCTGATCTATTTTGGGCTCATTTACGGTTTGTACGAGTAGTGAAACTTGAACATCATTAGCCTTATGGGCCTGATATAGTCTATTGCATGCAATTGCAGCTCCACCACTTAGTTCAGAAGAGTTTATGAGTGCGACTTTCATGAATGCTGTACTTTGCGATATGCAAAAATATTTAATTGCATATCCATGAGCTCCTTTTCTTTTTTATTGATAAATGGCCTTTTTCTAATTGCTTCGTTCTGGATATAATATCTGAAATTCAAATCTTCAAACATTTTTAGCACTTCATGAATTCTTTGTGGTTGATTTGGGAATGTGTGGCATTCGACGAATATATTATCCACTTTACTTAATTGATCTTTGCAACTTAAGAGCACCTCGTATTCAGCACCTTCTATATCAATTTTGAGCAAGTCGATATTTTGTGGGCACTCAGCCAAAAATTTGCTTAGCTGTATGGCTTTTACTTTCAGATTAGGCCCACCATTATCAGAAATGCTCCCTGCGTCTGAGCCTTCACTATGAAAGTTTAAAACAGAATCTTTAGTCCAAACGGCCTTGTTGAATAAATGGATGTTTTCGAACTTTGCCGTATCAATATTCTGTTGTAGTATAGAGTATATTCCCGGGTCTGGCTCAAATGCTTTTATCATGGACTGTGGATATAATTTCTTAAAATAAAGAACACTTGTTCCAATGTTCGCACCACAATCAATGATTAAAGGCTTATCATTTACTGAGTTGAAATTGTAAATTTCATTCACGAAAATTTCCAAGAACTGGGCTAAAAATGATCTGTTGTCAGGTACTTGAAATTTGACACTATCAATTTTTACCGTGCACTTCTGATGACGTTTCTTTCCACCAATGGCAACTGCCATAAGGATATACTTGCGAAAGTTCCTATCGATGAAAATTAGGGCGAGATTTTTGAAGATTTTTTCTGTTGCAAATAGCATATCTTATTACCTTATCTGAAGAATTATAGGAAATCAGAACTTAGAAGGGAATAGTTTAATGAGAGGGTAGAGCAGGGTATGTTTTATCCTCTTTTGATTAAAATAGTAAGTGATCATCTTCTTTCTAATGATTGTATTTTCTTTAAGTGGTATCTTTTTAATATTGATGTATTCGATTAGTGCGCTATCATAGTATTGTGATTTTTTTGAATTAGTGCCACTATCATCATTGCCTATATTTCTTACAAGCGATGTAGTTGGATGTAGGCAGTGACCATTTCTGATGAAAATACTCCCATACCATTTGATAGCCCAAGTGTCCATAGTGCCGTTGATATTTTTTCTTAATTGACGCAGAAAGTTTCCAAACCCACCGATATTAAAATCTCTACTTCGGCCTGATTCAACCACGTGATCATATATATACTGCGCATCACTGTTGAAATTGCACCACTTATTGGCCCATGTTCCCCAACCCCAGCATGATGCCGAATTATAGAAGGTTGTAGTGTCTCTAATGTTCTTGGTGTTGATGGGAAACATATAGCCAGAAATATGCATCACTTGTGATTCATCCTGATACATATTAAGTGCTTGATTCATATAGCGTAGGAAGCCTTTAGAGGTCACTAGGTCATCTTCGAGTACTACGACTCGGCCGTACTTGTTAACTATCTCGGTTACTCCTGTTATTATGGACTGGGCCAGACCTAAATTTTCAATGCGTTCGATAATGTTAACTTCTTTGCACCATTGATTAGATTTAGCTGCGATTCGTACTTGTTCAATGCTAACTAATTGCTCCGTAGTTGCATTGCTTTTAGGACCATCACAAAAAATATACAGAGTGCTTTGATCCGCTAAGTCGTTTTCTTTCAACGCATTTAAAGTGCTAAGCAGGTGATCTGGACGGTTATAAGCGAATAA
>CAYZUW010000288.1:0-5612 GCA_964481325.1 uncultured Saprospiraceae bacterium | reverse complement strand
TATCAGAAGTATCGCAAGAAAACAGCACAAAAATAAGAATTGTAAATACTTGGAATGATTTATAGCTTTTCATTTAGAAAAAATTTATAAGGTTAGTAAATTAGTTTATATGAATTGTGCGTAAGCTTTATTCGTATAACTTCTAAAAAAGAAGGCAACAAAATGCATGATGCCTTATTCTTAGAACTGTATACATTTTAAGGTTGTTTTTCTGTGTTTATATTCGGTTTTGAAGAAGGCTTCGGTTGAGCCACTGGATCGATGGTTTCAATTTTTGCTTCTTCTTCATCTTCTTCTGTTCTTTGCACGAGCGCCTTAGGCAAGCTCATTCCGCTTTGCTCTAAAAAGTCGCTCAGCTGAGGCATCATTCCATAAAGACCTTGTACAAAGTTTCCTACCCCTTGGCCAGAGCCATTATCGTAGACTACTACTTTTTCGATTTCTAAATCTTTGATCGCGGACGTTTGGATTTGTGCCAATTCAGTAAGTTTATCGATCATCAAGTATCCAATGGCAGACTGAGGATCTCCACCCGCAGCTTCTACCAATTTTTTAAAACCTTCGGCTTGCTTGGTAAGCAACGCTTCTTGCCCTTCAGCTTGTGCCATATACTTGCTCAAAATGGCATCGGCTTGACCCTTGGCAGTTTCTCTTTGACGCTCCGCTTCAGCTTGTGCTTCGATGATCGCCATTTGCTTTGCGATGTCCGCTTCTACGACTTCATCTGCTTGCTTCTTAGCGAGCTCCATTTTTGCTCTAGCATCTTGTGCGTCTTTTTCTGCAGCATATGCTTCTTGCAGTGCTTTTGCAGCGGCGACCTTTTTAGCAGCGGTAGCTCTTCTATCTGCCTCTGCTATTTCCTCATCTCTAGCGGCATTTGAAGTGGCTATCTTAATACTAGCGGTGTTCTTTCCTTCGGTGGCTAAAGCAGCGGCTTGTGCTTCACCAACTTCTGCTCTTTGATTTGCATCAGCAACTTTTACTCTTTGCTCTTGCACGGCTTCAGCTTGTCCGATGGCACCTGTTCTTTCCTCATTCGATACTTTTACTTTCGCATCGTTGATGGCTTTCGCAGCAGCTTCCTTACCCAAGGCTTGGATATAGCCAGATTCATCTTGTATATCCGTAACGTTTACGTTGATGAGTTCAAGACCTATCTTATTAAGCTCGTTACCTACATTCATGTATACTGAGTCGACGAATTTGTCTCTATCTGTATTCAATTCTTCGATATCCATATTGGCAATTACCAATCTCATTTGACCCATGATAATATCATGTGCTAATGCTCGAATAGCTGGCTGCTCTAGACCTAATAATCTCTCTGCTGCAGCAAGCATCAGATTTGGTTTGTTACTTACCCCGACTGTGAATTGAGCAGGGACAGACACTCTAATATTTTGCTTAGAAAGGGCATCTTGTAGATTGACATCGATACTGATTGGTGTAAGATCCAAGTAACGATAGTCCTGAATCACAGGCCAAATAAAGGCGGCCCCACCTGCGTAGCATTTGGCGGATTGTTCTCCTCCTGTCTTACCATATACCACTAGAATTTTATCTGATGGGCAACGTTTGTACCGGCTGACAAAAAACAGTAATAATAAGACGGCGAGGAATACAATGAATCCAAATAGCATTAAGGTTTGTGTTAACATAATAAATTAGTTTTGTTTTATCTATTGAAGTGTTTTTATAGCACTTCGTTTTCTTCTTTAACCAATGCGTATTCTCCAAGGATTTCCATCACTCTTATCTTTGCACCAGTTTTTATTTCTTTATTATCGTAGGACTTTGCTTTCAATTCACGTGTAGCTCCATTGACGTTTACATTTATAATTCCGTTTCCTTCATTAGCTGGAATTTTGAGATACACTTCTCCTAGTTTAAGGATACTATCTTCCGCTTCCCAATTGACATTTTCATCATTGTTCAAAAGTGTCTTCATCATAAAGTGTAATAAAAACATTGCACCTAATCCAACTAAAACTCCAAGTACAATTGCTAATGGAGTAGTGTGTTCGGACAATAAGAATAATTTCATCGCCCAACTTCCTACAGAAACAAAAGTCAGTATCCCTTTTATCACACCAAGACCTCCTCCGCCATCAGTATCCGACTCAGATGAAAAATCTGTATCTAGATCAAGGTCTAGACCACCTATTAAAGACAGTAAAAGTAGAATTACTAAGGTGCCTCCTGCGAAAATCGAAATCCATGTTAAATAAAAGATCATTTTGTTAGATTTTTAGAATTGGTTATATGTTAATAAAACATTAAAATGGAGATAGTAAGTTCCCCTAGAGATTCTCCTTAGTCCGATAAAAACAGTCGTTAATCGATAAAGTATAAAATGGAAAATGAAAAGAAGGTTATGCTAAAGCTTTTCGATTTCTCATCAGGTTTTTTATTTAATTGTTCGGTAATTTTTCTGAAATACTAAATCGACTAATTGCAAATACTTGATTATGAGGTTTTTGTAAAAAGACATCTATAAATCATAATACGATGGTAATCAGTGATTTAATGTTAAATTGCCGAACCGCTGTTATTGCTAAATCGAATATAGTAAAAAGATGTGTCTTTTGATTGCATTTTTCATAAACATGGAGAGTACGATAAAAAATCACCACAATCACCACAATCACCACAATCACCACAAAGTAAAAATTGCTTGTACAGAGTGCACAAAGAAGATGAGAGCACACCTTTATTTAGCTAGCTATTTCTTTTGCTTTCGATACGCCATTCTTTTATTCCTGAATTCTTCTTCACTGATTTCTGTTCCATTCATTTCAAAATACTGGATAGGTTTTCTTAAGACCGATCTTTGATTGCGTCCTATCATATGAGGGTTTGGGGTTTCATCGATTACAAAATCAGAAATAGAATATGCGTCGATATTAGGAAAAGTACTTTTCCAAATGCCAATTTTGTTTCCCATATCATATTCACCCTCTGAAACTTGAAGTTTTGGATTGCCTTCTAGAGCATAACCATGTGCAAAACCTTCTTTGTAATTCTTGATTTGTATGGTATCACCATGTTCTGTGTATGTGCCAAAAAAGCCATGCTTGTAATTAACCTTATATGTCTCTACTCTCTTTAGCTTTCCATTGCTAAAATATTGAAATTTTCCATCTTTTAAACCGTGAGCATAAGACTGGACGGTGCTTTTTGTTCCATCTCTATAGTATGTTTGTAGACCATGTTTTTCATTATTTAGAAAATTGCTTTCTAGAAAATTTCCTTTTCCGTAGCGCTCAATTATTTTTCCTTCACGCAAGCCTTTTTCAAAATTGGCTTGATAAATTAATTTTTCATCTTTATCATATCCTTTCCAAGGGCCTTCAAGCTGGCTATTCTTTATAGTTCCTCTCAATGCGACTTTGCCATCAGGGTGATATACTAACACGGAGTCTTTTTCAATTTTTGGGTGATTGTATTTAACTTCTGATACAATAAAACCTTCTTCATCAAAATAAACCCAAGGTCCAATTTTTGCTCCCCAGAAATAGTTTCCTTCTTCTTTTAAAATGCCATTTGGAAAGTAGCTAGAATTGGGTCCGTGTAGTATATTTGTCAATTTTAAGGGATTTCCAATTTTGCGCTTATAGTATAACAAATCTACTGTACTTCTAATCATCTCCATGAAGTCTGCTCCCTTATATTGGATGTATTGCGTATATCTAGCATCTCCTTTATACTGGTATTGGTGCTCACTAACAATTTGCTTTGCACTTTTTATCATTTTATATCTTACAGCTTTTACAAGCTTTCCACTTTCATAATAATTGTGTGTTTGGTAGGTGTCTTTCGTGGTTTTCCAATACGCTATCTGAAGGCCATCAAGTAGTCCGTCTTTGTAGTTCGATTCATTTTTTACTTTAATTTCTTGTTGCCCGTCTTTATTGCGAACTTTATGATAGTGCTTCCAAATACCTTGAGGTTCACCATTTTTAAGTTTGCCTTTTGCATAGGTGAACTTATCATCTGAAATACTTAACTCACCCGTATATTTCTCTTTCGTTTTTGTAAAGAAGTGTTTTATAATAGGTAAGGTTTTATTTTTGTATCTTATTTGGTGTTTTGCTTTTTGCCCAATACTTCTAGAGAATGCATCACAGACAAAAGCACTATAGTTTACTCCATTTCTAGAGCCTGCCACTATTAGATAAGATTCGCCTTCATTCAATCTTCTTCCTCCAGCAGAACTGTTACCTCCAGTATGCAAGATAATGGTATCAGCATTAGGAGCCTTACGATAAACATGAGTCACAATAGCCTTGCTAACATAGGCTCCTTCGCTATCCATCCAAGTGCTATCTACGCGCGCCTCTAAAATAGCTCTAGCATCTGTTTGACTTACTAATAATTCAGAAATAGTAAAGGGCTCTCCAGCGCAGCAAGAAAAACCTATATTGATGCTTCCTAAAACAAAAAGTAAAGTAGCTAGACAAAATTCAGTATTTTTCATAATAAGACTTCTTAATTATTTTGACTCTAAAATACTGTATAAGATACTTATTTCTGGTTTGCAAATTCATAATATTCAGGTTTCAGGCCAATATTTACAGAGTGGCATCTATTTGAATCAATCATTATAACTACTTTTTGATTCAGAAAATTACTTTTATACCTATGTACAAAGAGTTGCCCTTTTTACTTTAGATATAAGATGATATAGAAATTAGAAGGGGTCACCGTATGTGAGTATAGCTAAAAGAAATAAATACTTTTTCATGTCTTAATATTTTAATTCCTCCTAAATACGGAAATACTAATTTAATAACTATGTTTTATTTAATTCAGGTTTTAGAAATATTCATAAAAAAAGCGAATAGAAAATATATATTCTCTATTCGCTCTTGAGTTCTACTTGTTAGAAAGACGCTTCTTTCTTGTTTCTGATTGAATTATTCTTTGCCGTTTGATATGCTCATTCAATTTAGGTTTAACGTTAACGAAGAAGTCTTCAATTTCTCCTTCAATCAAAAACTTATTTGTAATTAATGAATGTCTTGGTCCAAGAGATATGCCTTCATCAAAATCAGCAAAAGCTTTTGTTTCGTAAAGAAAATGGAGTGCTTTTTCAGATACAACCAAATGACTTTTCCATTTTATGAAGTCTTTACCGCCATCTGCTATATTTAATTTCCAAAAGCTATCTTTAGTAAATCCATGATTGGGTTTGTTTGCTCTTAAATTTAGACTAATATTCAAAAAGTCAATTGGGTCAAAGCTTAATTCGGAAATACCTTTCTTTAAAATTAAATCACGAAAATCACTTGTCACAATTGGGAAATCGTAATTGTCAATTAGCATATCTTCCATATCAGAATCGATTTCCATTACTACCGAACCTTTAGGAAATTTCCCTTCGGGATAGTTATATTGTCTTGTATCTGATTCTGATATAAAGGCGGTTCCTATCAAGGAGTTTGGAACTATGTTATATTTAGTCATATTATAATATCAAATAAAAAATTATGTCAATGCCTTATAACTCGTATAATATCCTAATTTAGGTATACCTTGTATCTCTTCAATTTCCATTGGATTAATACTCCAATTTTTAGAAGTAATTGCTACCTCATCAAAGGATGCATAAG
>CAYZUW010000287.1:0-5649 GCA_964481325.1 uncultured Saprospiraceae bacterium | reverse complement strand
TCTTGAAACTGCCCAAGAATACAACTTAGTCATTTCCGCACTAGGATACGAATCCAAAAATGTGGGTGTTTTGATGACTGAAACCGAAAACTACGAAGTTACTGCCATCCTTCAAACTTCTTCGGTACAAATGGAGGAGATTATTGTAAGAGCAAAGAAGAAAGATCCTGCTTTTGGGATTATCAAAAAAGTAATTGACGCTAAGGATAAATATATCCATCCTGTATCTAGCTCCACCAGTGAAATCTACCTCAAGAGTTACGAGAAAGTGGATATTACCAAAAAGAAAAAAGAAGAAAACAAAGTAGAGGAAGAATTATTTACCAATCCGGATGGTAGTCCTATAGATCCTTTTGAGCAAGAAAAAAAGAAACTTCACGCGGAGTTGAGACAAATTAATATGGTAGAAATGCAGCTCACTTTGCACCATCAAGCACCGAATAAGTATAAAGAAATACGAAATGCTTTTTCCGTCTATGGAAATCAATACGCCCTGTTTATCCCCACCTTATCCGATATCAATTTTTCATTTTATAAAAACTTAGTAAAACTCAATAGTATCACAGATGTGCCTATCATATCCCCTATTAGCAATACCGCTATTCTTTCGTATAAGTACAAACTACTTGAGACTCAGATAAAAGAAGATGGGCAGCTAGTCTACAAAATAAAAGTCATTCCCAGAAAAAAAGGGAACGCTATTGTATCGGGAATCATATACATCAATGAAGGCCTGTGGAATATCCGGAGTTTAGATCTTAAACTTTATAAGAGTGCCTCTAAGTTTTATGACGAATTTCGAATCCAACAAAGCTATACTCAAAAAGATGGAATATGGATTATAGACAGGCATGAATTTGATTATGAAACAAAGGTCGGGAAAAGGCGAAATTTTGTTGGTAGAACCTTGATATCCATTGATGACTTTAAAAAAGATGTTGAGTACACTCCTAAGTTCTTTGGAAATGAACTATCTGTCATGACCAAAGAAGCCCTGGAACGGGATAGCGCCTATTGGGAATCAAATCGTGCGGAACCTCTTTCTGAGAAACAAGGAAAATTAATTGCTTATCAAGATAGCGTGCAGGCCTGGATAAAGAGTGATGTTTATCAAGACTCTTTAGAAGCTAAGTTCAACAAAGTAGATATATTGGAAGTCGCTTATGAAGGAATAAGTTTTAGAAATCATAGGAAGAAACAAATTATCAGCTTTCCCTCTTTGCTCAATCTTATAGACTATAGTATAGTAGGTGGATTACGTGTAGGACCTGGTGTATATTATTTTAGAAGATTCGAAAATCGCCAATGGATCAGCACCTCTGCAAATGTAGATGTGGGATTGAGAAATAAAGACTTGCAAGGGTATTATTCCTACACTATGTTGTACAACCCAAAAAAACTCGCATGGTTCGGATTTAATACTTCTAGAAGTTTTGAGTCTTTAAATTATAATGATGCCATCCTTAATCAATTGAGAGCCTCAAATTACTATCTCAATAATAGAATAAATATTAACCACAGATTTGAAGTATTCAATGGATTCTATCTGAGGACGAATGCTCAATATAATGACAGAAAATCAGCAGTCGGATTTAATACGCCTACCCTACTCTCAAACATTATTGACGATGTCCCCTCCATAGATTTTGATCCTTATAAGGCATTGATTACACGCCTTGGCATCAGCTACACACCAGAACAGCGATACATGACCGAACCCAATAGAAAACTAGTGTTGGGGAGCAAGTATCCTACTTTTTCTCTATTGCATACTAAAGGTTGGAGCAAACTATTGGGTAGTGACATTGACTATGATCGTTTAGAATTCACTATTGACCATCGGCTTACCTTAGGCACTTTAGGTACGTCGAGCTATAGGGCAACGGCTGGGAAGTTCATAAATCAAAATGATATAAGAATCGTAGATGTCAAAAGATTTAATCAGTCCAATCCAATTTGGGTAGAAGACCCCACATTTAATTTCAACAGATTAAATTTGGACTCCGCATTGACTACTGTAAATGCATATGTTGAGGCACATTATATTCATCATTTTAATGGCGCACTCATCAACAATATTCCTTTAATCAAAAAGCTAAGAATTCAAGCGGTAGCGGGCGGTGGCATCTTGTGGCTGCAAGATGGAAATCTTAGGCACGAAGAATTGTTTGCAGGAATAGAGCGCACTTTTAAACTAGGGGCTCGCAGGCGCTTAAGGCTTGCTGTTTATGGCACCATTGCCAACTCCAACTTTAAAGCACCCAGTTCTGGAATTGGGTTCCATTTTGACATTCTTGATACTTGGTCTCGAAATTGGAATTTTTGATTCTTCGATAAGAGAAAAAAACACTCTGCATATTAGAAATATACAGAGTGCCTTTTTAAGAATGCAACTTTGGTTTCATGAAGGATACAGGATATCCTTACTTTTATTAACTTAGTAAACTAACTATTGAATTATAATCTTACGGGTATTCACCTTTCCTTCTTGCTCCACCTGAAGAACATAAAAACCAGAAGGCAGACTTTTTAAGTCAAATGTTTTCTTTCCTCCAATAAAAGACTGCACAAAGGCTTGTTGTCCATCTAAAGATACTAATCTAGCCACAGCCTCTTCTCCTGAGTTCAAATCAATGGTTAAGTTTTCATGTGTAAGCGTCGGATATACATCCAGCTCAAGCGGTATTATACTTGTTGAGCTTGTTGTAGTTGCTCTATTTACCGTTATATCATCGACACAAAAATATACTGGTGTATTAATTCCAAATTCACCCACATCAGAAGAACGCATACTAAAGGAAAGACTATCTATTTCTCCAAATCCAGATAAATCTAACCAAGTCCATTCGTCCACTAAAAAATCATCAGCGGAATTGCCTGCTCGATAATCTCCTAAGAAGAACTCTATAGAATCAGTGCTAAGCACACCATTCTGATAGCCTCTAAATACCACGGAAAAGAAGTCAGGATCCTCTCCTGTCTCCCCTCCAAATTTCTTTGCAATCATATCTCCTTCCAACATACTTAAAAATGCATAGGTGCTATTAGTAATGTACATTCCGTTTACTGTACCAGGTGCAGCACCATTTTCGTCCGTCAATCTTATTATGTTTTCTCCAAAAGAAAACGCAACACCATATGAGGTGGACCCATCAAAACCAGCTCCCACAATAGAACTATATTGGTTTACAAATCCAGGTGTGGTAACATCATTAGTCGCCGACACTGCCCAGCCATCCCATGATTGATAATTTTCATTGAAATTATTAGGCAAGCTAACGGCTCCAGTATTAAATCCTGTGCCATTGACATCCTGATTAATAAATTCTCCCACCTCTAATTCAAAATTTTCAAAATCAGCAATAGTTTGCGCTGTCAAAAAAGAAGCAGCAAAAAACAAAAGGGTAACAGATAAAATTCTTTTCATGATTATTGTTTTATGTCTTGGGGTTAGTAAAACTTACAAAATTAAAATTCACGCCAACAGTATAATGTCTCCCAGGCATAGGGCGTCTTTCTATGACCCGGTAAGTGGTATTCCACAAATTGTTTACTTCTATAAATAGGTTCACATTTTTCATCTGATAGCGCAAATTCACATTCGCAATGTGAAAACCATCCAGTGGCTCTGCAAGTGTAGTTACACCTGATTGATATCTATGCGCATAGTTGAAAATAAAATTCCGATAAGCATACTTTATATTTGCCACTGCTTGGTGCACGGGCGTGTAATATACTTGCTCTCCAAATGAAATACTCGGGTTACGCAAGTCAAATTGATAGGTCGACAAATTATAATTGTAGGATACTTGTGCCGTCCATTGATGCTCCCCTATACTCGTGCTATAATTTGCAAATCCCTCTAGACCTCTAGACCAAACTTCCGGTAGGTTGAGTGCAGAAAAAAAATTTCTACCCTCTAAAAGACCCCATTGAATCCAGTTTTTGATTTGATGGTTATACATATTCGTTCCTATGTTGAATCGATTCGCCATTTCATACTTGAGTGTCAGCTCTTGACTCCAGCCTTGTTCTGTTTGCAAGTCAGCATCTCCACCAGGTGCCCAGTACAAATCATTTAGCGCAGGCGTACGAAAATGTTTATTTGCTGTCGCACGGACAGACCATCTGGGATGCCAAGCATATTCTAGAGCTACTTTACCACTTACTGGATTTAGTGTACCATCCAATACCTCTTCTCTCACACTGGCATAAATATCCAATCCTTTCCACCTTGTATTATAATCAAAAAAGAAAGCCAATTGATTTTGAGATTGCCCAGATGCATAATTTTCTGTTGCTGCCCGTGTGTGACGATTACTCACTCCTGCATGCCAAATCCCTTTTGCTAAAGCACGGCTTAGCTCACTTTTAAAATACAATTGATTAAACGCGTTGTCTCCAAACACTCCACTCAAGGGGTCGTTAAATAAGTTTTGATTATACGATGCCGCCGCTATGGTCTTCAAATCAAATGCATCACCTAATTCGCTACTCCATATCCCTTGCAGGCGAAAAGTTTTGTCGAGCACTTCTGCCTCACTCCTATTTTGCACAGTCGTCGGTGGTATTAGGCGTTCATTATCTTGCGCCCAAAAATGTAGCGCAAGTTCATTTCTACTATTCACATCATAGCCCACAGATTGCAAAATCGACAATTGCCTTCGGGCGGCATTCGTGTTTGTCTTCTCAGGTAGGTCCTCTCTGATTCGATACATAAAATCTTCTTCTGCGGTTTCGAAAACTGCACGTGTCGTAGCCCACCAATCTCCTTTTCTGATACTGTATTTCAAGCCTTGCTGAAAGCGTTCAAAAGAACCTAAGACCGTTTTCACGCTTACTGAATATCCTCCCTCTGACAAACCACCATCGTGATTATCCAACAGTACATTACCACCTATAGAGCCCGAACCATAACGTCCAGCATCTCCACCCACTTCGAAGCGAACTTGCTCAAACAAATTTGCGTTCAATAAAGAATAGTCCAGCAGACCTAAAGTGGAGCCTATGAGCGGCATCTCGTTCCAGACCGTCGCCGATCTACCCGCGCCTGTTCCTCGTACAGATATGGTCGCCAATCCCCCACTTCCGTAACTTTTCACATGTATAGAACTTGACTTTTGAAGCAAATCAGATAAGTTGATAGAGGCTGAATTAGATACTTCTTCTGCATCCCAATGTACTGCTATCTCCAAAGGATTTATTTTTTGAAAAGACGCACTCAAAGTTACTTCCTCCAAAGTCACAGATGTAGGCACGTCTTGCAAGGTATCTTGCTGCGCATCTAAGCCGCAAAATCCAATAAGCAAAATAAGCACGACTAGCCTGAGCTTCATCTATCATAAAAATATATCGGAAAAAAGACATGAGAACATATACCATTATATATTGGCAATCCATCGAGCGCAGAGCGGCTCTACCGAACGTTCCTTAGACCTTTCCTCCGAAAGCTAATGAAATATGTGATTCTGGCAGGTCTTCTGACTTACTCCACTTTTGCGCCTTCCCATCTCTAAAGATAGTGGCTATTGCAAAAGCTGATTTCGCCTCTCGGCATGGAGCTTACAGCAGCGGGGACTGTCCCGGATTTACACCGGATTCCCTTTTAAGCGTCACCCTTTTTGAAAGGGGATACACCAAATCCTTCGC
>CAYZUW010000286.1:0-5650 GCA_964481325.1 uncultured Saprospiraceae bacterium | reverse complement strand
TCATGGAAAAAAAGAACGTGAAAGAACAGTTGTCAAGAATTAAATACGAGAAAAAATTTCGGTTAAAATGAAAATCTCGATATAAGAACTACCGAAACTTAAGTAAACTAATACTTGTGTCTTAACGAAAGGGTTCCAGCCGTAGATGTTATAGGCGTGGTGCTCAAGTTTTCAGGTTAATATGCGCAAATATTTTCCGCTAAGAATGTGAATAATGGCTAAATCGGCAAATATTTTCCATTAAACCATTCATTATGGCAAATATTTTCCATTTACAATAAAGGCAATATTCCTTAGCATGACTCTAAAATTTAAAAGCTATAACTTATTTTTTTACTGTTTTGGCTTTCCAAATAGTTGAAATATCGTTCGTGATTCTTACGTAAGCGAGTCAGGGATCGATAGGGCGGCTGGCTCCATTTGCTTGTAGCGTAGCGAAAAGCGGATGGAGCTAGTCGGTCCGCAGTCTCGACTTTTTCTGTCGAGACAAGGACGGGCACCACGCAAGAGCCCGGCCCTATGCATGACTTTTTCAGTCAAGCATAGGGAGACTCCCAAAATATTATAAAAAGGAAATGAAGTTTACGAAAAAAGAGAAGCTTCCTTTAATCCGCCTATCGCGATGAAGTGCGGATTCAGTAGATTTTCTTTGTTGTACGATAGAGGTTGCTTGGTCTCGTTGTTGATGACTTGACCGCCGGCTTCTTCCAGGACAATTTGCGCCGCGCAGGTATCCCACTCCATAGTCGGTGCCAGTCGTGGATAGATGTCTGCATCGCCTTGGGCTAGTATCATAAACTTGAGCGAGCTCCCTTTGCTCACCAAAGCAGGATCTTTGTATTGGTCTACAAAATTTTGGGTCTCTTCGTTGAGGTGCGATCTAGAACAGACAAGACGCAAGCCTGCATCCGTCTTAGAAAAATCGTTGACTTTGATTTTTTTGGTTTCGCCATGGAGACTAAGGTGCGCACCACTGCCTTTGACGGCGTAGAACAATTCCTTGGTCACTGGGGTGTAAACTACGCCAAGAATAGGGCGACCATCTTCGACTAAAGCGATGTTGACGGTAAATTCGCCATTGCGCTTGATGAACTCTTTGGTGCCGTCGAGTGGGTCAACCACCCAGAATCGCTCAAAATCCTTACGCTCTGCGTATGGAATCTCCCTGTTTTCTTCAGAAAGGATAGGGTATACTACTTCAAGGGCTTCTAGACCATCACAGATAACGGTATTGGCGGCACCATCAGCCTTAGTCAAGGGTGAATTGTCGTCTTTTTTGCTGTATTCTATATCGCCAGAGGCGTCATAAATGGCTAAAATGGCGTCTCCCGCTGCAATTGCAATTTTATTTATGTCTTTTACAAGATAATTTAAGTCAATCATTAAAAGGGCAAAATTTTTGAATGTATTAAACTGTTAGTATCAATATGCATCGAAGTTTATTGCTTAGATTTGCGAAATTGATAGATTTAGTGCCAATTGAATTTGAAAATGTACTACATGCTCAGATTTAAATGGTATTGCAACCCAAAGGTAAAATTTAAAATATGAAAAAGGTACTCGTAACAGGTGGATGTGGATATATAGGAAGCCACACAATTATTGACCTACTTAACAATGGATTTGAGGTGATTTCAGTGGATAATAATTCTAACTCTGATTTGAGAGCCTTGAATGGTATCCATGAGATTACGGGACATAGAGTAAAGAATTATACCGTTGACTTGTGTGACTACGAAAAGACGGCGAAGATATTTCGCAATGAGTCTTTTGATGGAGTGATACACTTCGCTGCACTGAAGAGTGTAGGAGAGTCCGTGGGAGAGCCACTTAGATATTTTAATAATAATATCACAAGCTTGCTCAACGTATTGCAATGCTGCAAAGAAAATAAGGTGGAGAATTTCATATTTTCTTCTTCTTGTTCTGTTTACGGAAATGCAATAGACTTGCCTGTGACAGAAGATACTGCTTTTGAAGTGGCGGAATGTCCATACGCTCGTACTAAGCAAATGGGAGAGCATATCATTCAAGATTTTAGCTTTGCTAATAAGAATATCAAATCCATCAACCTTAGATATTTTAATCCAGCAGGAGCACATCCATCTGCTATGATAGGAGAGGCTTCACTCAATCCACCAACCAATCTAGTACCCGTGATAACGGAAACGGCTATCGGAAAGAGGGAATCATTGACCGTATTTGGCAATGATTATGATACCAGAGATGGCAGTTGCATAAGGGATTATATCCACGTTATGGATATAGCGAATGCACACACCAAGGCACTTCAATACTTGATAGACGGAAAGAATGAAAGTAACTGCGAGGTGTTTAATCTCGGCATTGGCGAAGGTGTTACTGTTTTGGAGGCAATCACTGCTTTCGAAAAGGTGAGTGGAAAGAAACTCAACTATATTTTGGGGGATCGCAGACCTGGTGACGTGGTGTCTATCTATGCGAGCATGGATAAAGCCAAGTCAAAACTCAATTGGGAAACGCAATACAATATTGAAGATATTATGCGCTCTGCATGGGAGTGGGAAATGAAGAGAACGGAAACGGTTCTTCAGAACTAAGCCTTTTATCTCAACGAAGTCAATATCAGAACTATCTCTCTATTAATAGGTTTATGAATTGTAAACCACAGGCAAGTAATGCCTATGGAACTCATTACTACTAAAATAGACTCGGATGATACGTGTTTTTACTACCCTGATTATCACATGTTTAGCTTTGTTACTCTATGCGCAAAGAGACATGTCTAATGTACAAATTACCGCTGAAAAAATAAACGATAAGCTATTCATGCTGCAAGGTGCAGGAGGGAATATTGTGATTTCTATGGGAGACGATGGTGTCCTAATGATAGATGATCAGTTTGCTCCTTTGAGCGAAAAAATCATGACTAAGGTTAAAGAGCTATCAGGCGGAGAGGTAGAATTTCTTATCAATACGCACTGGCATGGTGATCATACTGGAGGAAATGAAAACTTCGGTAAAGCAGGTGCTACTATTATTGCACATGAAAATGTACGAAAGCGTATGGCGCGTGGTTTGACTAAAATAGAATCTGGCCGAGATCTACCACCAGCACCATCAGTGGCCTTACCACTAATTACATTTACAGATGACATGAAAGTTCATTTCAATGGAGATGACCTTCACCTATTTCATTTTCATACGGGGCATACAGATGGAGACGGTATAATTTACTTTTCTGGGCAGAACGTAATCCATATGGGAGACACTTTCTTTAAAGACAGATATCCATTTATCGATCTCAAATCTGGTGGATCAGTAGATGGTTTACTCAAGACCATAGATCAAGTATTGTTTATGGTGGATGATGATACGGTCATCGTACCGGGTCATGGTTCTTTGGCCAATAAAGCAGATTTGATGCGTTACAAAGAGGTCATTTCAGAGCTAAGCGAAAAGGTAACCATGATGAAAAAAGAGGGGAAGACAGAAGAGGAAATCGTAGCAGCTGGTATTTCTGCGAAGTATGATGACACTTGGGGAAGTGGATTTATCAATCCCACTAAGTTTATCAACTTTCTCTACAATGGCATTATGGGAGATAAAATGATGGATAAGTAAAGGGGTGTTTATTTGTTTATTCGTTTAGGTGTTTATTTACTACTGGCTTCGCCAGAATGAGATTGGATATATTCGATATCTACCTTTGCGAACTAAAAAAGGCATTTATGATCGAGTTCATAAATGCCTTTTTTTATGCGTATATGATATAACTTATCAGACTTTGACGTACTTTTGGCATTCGTAAAGCCCTTGAGCTGTCTATCCGACTGCAACCACAAGTAGGCTGAAGCGTAAAACACACAAAACGAGTAGAAATAGACAGTAAAATCCTGTTTAGACTACTAAAAGCAAAATTTAAAAAACAATCAAATAGCGATATTAGATGAGTGATCACATAGAAAATGCCGGAGGAAAAGGAAGATGTCTTATGTATTTTTTCATATTCATCATTCTATTCATAGCTACTTGGGCTTCAGTTTATTACAGTAATCTAGACGGCTTGTCATAAACCTTGTAGGACTTGTTCAAGTCTCTACCAGACTTTTTCAGCCTTGCCTTCGTCTAGCCACTGGCTCCACTTCCTATTATAGGTATGCACGCGGTTTGTCTCTTCCCCTTGCGGAGTGACAATAGGATGGCCTTGGTTGACCCACTCAAAGAGAGATCCATATAGATTATAGACATTGGTATAGCCCATTTTTTGGAGCTTTTCGCCTATTTTTTCGCTTCTATACCCAATAGAACAGTACAGTACTATGGGTGCATCCTTTGGAGTATCTCCGAGTCTATCCACATCAAAGCCTCTATAGCCTACATACTTTGCATTGGGAATATGGCTGGTCATGTATTCTTCCTTGGCTCTGGTATCTGCGATGACTACATCTTCCATAGCAGCCAATTCTGCTACGCTGATAGTCGGCACAGAAAAACGAATCATATTTTCGACTTTCTTGTCAAAAGCAGGATTTTCACAATGCGCAGTTCGGTCTACTGCGGTCTGCGCATGGCAGGCCACGACACTCAGTACAAAAACAAAAGAATACAGTATATGCTTCATGTCTTTAAAACAAATTTTCATAAATGATAGTTTCATGCCAATAGTTTAGGCCCTCCGCCTACGGTATCGGCAATTACCATACCTTCATGGCATAGTGCCTGCAAGTCACTTTCTATAAACGCTTTCACTTCCGAGGCATATTGTGCAGGATACAGTAGATGTGGATTGGGACCCGCATCCAAAGTGAAATATAAAGGCAGCTTAGTCTCTCGTCTGAATTCTTGTACTAAACTAATCGCCGCTAGGGTATTCGGTCTCAACAATATAAATGGATTTTCTGCTGCCATCATCATAGCATGCAAACTCAGCGCCTCCCCCTCTACAATCTCTCCAAAAGTCTCCAGATCTCCGGCCTTCATCGCCGACAAGAGTCTAGTCATTCGCTCTTCTGCTTGAGTATATCTACTCGCCGCATAGACGTTATTCTCCATAAGCGCATGTCCCTGCGTGCTACTCACTGATTTTTCCTTGCGACTGATGATAAGGATATCGTTTTTGTAGGTATGAAAGATTTCATGCAATTCCTCCGCAAAAGGTATGGCATAGTCATTACTTGCTTTGGCGATGTTTGGGTGCGTACCCCAGACTGCTGCCACTGGATATACAGACCGACAAGCAGAGCCGCTGCCCAGTCGAGCGAGATAAGATACTTTTTGCAACATCTCTGTTTCATTGCTATACCCTTTACCGATGCGTTGTTCTATCTGACATAGGCACATCGCCACTGCACTCATGGCCGAAGCTGATGAAGCAATTCCAGCCGAGTGCGGAAAGGAGTTACTTGATCGTATCACTAAGTGATTCGTCCGCAAAAAAGATACTTCATCTAAAATACTGTTGAGGTATTTCTCTAGCTTAGCCTGAAAGGCGGCATTTTCTTTTTCTTCAAAGTAGAATGCTATCGAAACTGCTTCACCTGCTTTTTCTCTTTCCGTATATTCTATTGAGGTATCTGAGTAAGCACTATCTAGTGTTAAACTTATCGATGCATTGCGCGGATATTGACGCCCGTATTTGCCCCAATATTTTATCAGGGCGATGTTGGAT
>CAYZUW010000285.1:0-5651 GCA_964481325.1 uncultured Saprospiraceae bacterium | reverse complement strand
TTACATTAGCTGCAATTTGATTGACCACTATTGAGTCCTCTCCAAAAAATCATGGAATCCTAAAATTGTCCCTTTTGGTATATTTTAAAAATCCACTAGTTTCTGGAGTACACTTGACATTCATTTTTCTAAATATTTCTTTTATGACGCTTTATCGTTTATTTTCACTATTTATTTTTCTTTCCTATTCCAGTATTTCTATAAGTCAAGGCACCCAACTTTTGCGACAGCCTACCTTGTCAGATGATGCAGTAGTTTTTATCTATGCCAATGATCTGTGGAAGGCGGACAGAGCTGGTGGTGCAGCCATTAGATTAACCTCTAATGAAGGGGCTGAAAGTGCACCGCATTTCTCTCCTGATGGAAGTATGATAGCGTTTACTGCGCAATATGGAGGCAATAGTGATGTATACGTTATTCCTGCAAATGGAGGGTCTCCTAAAAGGTTGACTTGGCACCCTACCAATGATCGTGTAGAAGGATGGACACCAGATGGAGATATTATTTTTGGGTCAGGAAGAATGGGACACCCAACAGAAACGTTTTCTTTGTTCCAAGTGAGCCTTGATGGAGGCTTGCCCAAACCACTAAATGTAACGAGAGCAGCCTATGGCGAAATGTCTGAGGATGGTACCCATATTGCGTACACCCCCATCAATTCATGGGACCCTGAATGGCGAAACTATAGAGGTGGACAAGCCATGCCCATCTGGATACAAAATGTTCAAACTGGAGCAACTACGAAAACGCCACGCTTAGATGGAGAACGACACCTCTACCCTACGTGGATAGCTAAAAAAATATATTACCTAAGTGAACGGGATTATGCTAGTAATATTTGGTCGTACGATACAGAATCACAACAAGAAGAACAAATCACATTTCATAAAGTCTTTGATGTCAAAAGTCTCGATGCGCATGGTCAAGATATCGTTTATGAACAAGGCGGCTATTTACATATTATTAATCCTGCCTCCAAAAAATCTGCGCAACTAAATATCGATGTAAAGGGAGATATGAACTTTGCAAGAGAACGTTGGGAAACGGTGCGTGCTAATCAATTGAGTAATGCTAGGCTATCTCCAAATGGTAAACGAGCCATTTTTGAACACAGAGGTGAGATCATCACTTTGCCTAAAAAGAATGGAAGCGCTAGAGTTTTAACCAACACTTCTGGAATCGCGGATAGAACTCCTATCTGGAGCCCCAAGGGAGACCGAGTAGCTTGGTTCAGTGACGAAAGTGGAGAATATGAATTAATAGTGGCAGACCAATATGGTGCTATTCAGAAAAAACTAACTGTTCCCTCTCAAACTTTTTATTACAAACCTGACTGGTCTCCAGATGGTAAGAAGATTGCATTTACAGATACGCATTACGCGATATGGTATGTGAATTTAGACACTGATAGTTTCAAAAAAGTAGATTCAGATGGATTTGCACATCCTAATAGAACCAGCAATCCTACTTGGTCACCAGACTCCAGGTACTTTGTATACGTCAAGCAACAGATGAGCCACTTCAAGGCTGCCTACATTTACGATACAAGAACAGACCAAGTTAATCAAGTGACGCAAGGTCTTGCAGATGTGATCACTCCACTATTCGATCAAAGCGGAGAACACTTGTATTATCTGGCTAGCACAGATTATGGCCTTTCTTCAGGTTGGTTAGATATGAGTTCATATGACCCAGACGTCACTAGAACTTTGTATGTTACTTTACTACAAGCGGATGGAAAGTCTCCTTTCTTGCCTAAGAGTGATGATGAGATCAAAGAGGAAAAAGAGGATAAAACAAGTATTGATGTTAATGCCCAAAAAGGGAAAGGCAAAAAAGGAAAAAAGGGTAAGCAAGGCAATGAAAAAGAGAATTCGAAAAAAGCGGTTAAGGCTATAGACTTTTCAGGTATATTGGATAGAGTCGTTGCTGTTTCTGATATCTCTGGAGAATATATTGGTCTTGAAAGATCTCCAGCTGGTAAAGCCCTTATACTAGCAGCGGAAGATTCAGGCAACAAGCTTGTCACCTACGATTTTGAAAAACAAAAAAAGGAAGATTGGGCTAGTAAAATCAACTATATCACCACCTCCTACGATGGTTCACATGCCTTGTATAGATCCGGGAATAGTTGGAGTATTTCATCGCTTAAGGGTAAACCCAAAAAACAAGAAGACAATGTCAAGATTGATTTGAAAATCAAGATAGACCCTCAGCAAGAGTACCACCAGATATTTAGAGAAGGCTGGAGATATATGCGGGACTTTCTTTACGTGGACAATGTACACGGTGCGCCGTGGGATAAAGTATGGTCATGGTATTCGCCTTGGATCAATCATGTACGCCATAGATCAGACCTCAATTATGTGGTAGATATCATGAGTGGTGAAGTAGCCATAGGACACTCTTATGTTTCGGGAGGAGATATGCCGGACTTAGATAGAGTCAGACCTGGACTCCTCGGAGCGGACTATGAAATCAATAATGATATGTATCAAATCAAAAAGATATACACCGGTGAGCAATGGAATCCAAATACAAAAGCTCCACTGTACGTGCCTGGCATAAAAGTAAAAGAAGGAGACTATATCACCTCTATCAATGGCCACCCTCTCGGAGCTGCAGACAACATCCACCAAGCCTTGGTAGAAACCTCCGGTAAGCAAGTTCGCTTAGGAGTCAAAAGTTCTCCTTCAGCTAATGAAGAAATCATCACCGTAGTTCCAGTCGCTAACGAAAGTGGATTAAGAACAGTGGACTGGATGGAAGCAAACAGACGTCGAGTAGATGAACTCTCAGGTGGTCAATTGGCATATGTATATGTTCCTAATACTTCAGGTAGAGGATTTGAAAACTTTAATCGCTACTATTTTTCTCAACAAGACAAAAAAGGCGTAGTCATAGATGAAAGGAATAATGGTGGGGGCTCTGCTGCAGATTACATGATAGATATCATGAGCAGAGATGTCATTGGATACTTCAACAGTAAGACGGAAAGTCGGACACCTTGGACTGCTCCTCTAGCTGGCATCTGGGGTCCTAAGGTAATGATCATCAATGAGAGAGCTGGTTCTGGTGGAGATCTACTCCCATATATGTTTAGAGCAAAAAAGTTAGGCCCGCTTGTGGGCACTAAGACTTGGGGTGGGCTCGTAGGTACTTGGGATACTCCTCGATTTATAGATGGTGGGCGTATGGTAGCACCACGGGGTGGATTTTATGATGTCGATGGAAATTGGTCTGTAGAGGGCGAAGGAATTGCGCCAGATATTGAAGTTGATATGGATCCTCAAAAAGTATTGCAAGGGCAAGATCCACAGCTTGAAGCGGCTGTCGAAGAGGCTCTAAAAATGCTAAAGACAAAGTCGTTTGAGATGAAGCCAGAGCCTGCTGCTCCTGTAAGGTCTAGACGACCAGCTGGGTGGGAAAGGTGAATGATGAATGGTGAATGGTGAGTAAATGATAAACGCTAAATGATAAATGATAAATGATAAATGATAAATGATAAATGATAAATGATAAATGATAAATTATTTAGCACGATATAGTAGATTATAAAAATACAAAATGCATGCGATGTTTAAAGGCTAAAGGCAAATAGGTAAATGTAGATAGCCATTAACGTTTTAAGCAGCTAATTGTAAAATAAAATAGACAAGCGCTGATATACTGGCGGCGATAGGTAAGGTCAGTAACCAAGACAATAGAATTTTTCTAACTACTTTTATATCTGCTTTTTTTGTGGCGGTACCAATACCAAAAATAGATCCTACGGATACGTGGGTAGTAGAAACGGGCATACCATGAATACTAGCCGTAGTCACGAGCAAGCCAGTCACCAAGTTAGCGGTAAAACCTTGACCACTATTCATAGGAGTAATTTTTTTACTCATCATCTCCCCTACTTTCTTTGCATTCAAAAGTCCACCGAGAGCCATGGCTAGCGCAACAGCTATCATCCCAAATTTGATGTCCAAGGCATTAATGACTACAAGAAGCCCTACTATCTTGGGCGTATCATTTAGTCCTCTGGCAAAACTTACTATCCCTGCGCTGATAAAATGAAATAAGTCTAAAATCTTTTGGGCGCTGATGCCTATGAATTCTCCTTGGTACTTTTCAATGTATCTTGTCTCAATAGCATGTGCTCCTCCTCCTTGCGGTGACAAGCCAACTATTTCCGCATTTCCCATATTCACATTTGAGGACAAGTCTGTTGGTGCTGCCAAGACGGATTCTTTTTTGATACCTAGCATCTGCCTGACTTGCCGGAAAATAAGATATATGAGCAAACTCACTACAGCAGCCATTAATGGACTTATGAACAAGGGCCATAAAAATTTACTTCCTAGTTTCGCAAAATTGAAGGCAGATCCTACTGCTATAACTCCGCTGCCAAACAAGGCTCCAACAAGACTATGTGTTGTGGAAATAGGCATCCCTATTTTAGTCGCTAAAAAAACCGTTATCGCAGCACCTAATGCAATCGAAATGGCAAAGCTAGGCGTCTGAATTAAGGCATCAGGCACTAAACCTTTTCCTGAGAAATTCTTCACCAAGGTGCTAGCCAAAAATATCGCCGCAATGGAACCAGATAAGGTGGTAACCGTCGCCCAAGTAATGGCTTTTTTGTAATTCGTAGTTCCAGATCCAAACAGAGTGGCTACCCCTTTGAAATTATCATTTGCACCGTTGCTATACGCCAGGAAGGAAGCTGCTAAAAAAAGGAATACAAAAATCAAAATAGACTGTTTTTAACGAATTAAATTATTCAACGTATCCATTTTTCTTAAAGAATATTAGATTCGAAGAATGATCCTCTTCATTATAAAGATGGAAGCACAGGCACTCAAACACGGTGAGTATGGTTTAGTTTCAAAGAATGTCAATTAAATGATTGTTTCGAATTCTACATACATTTAGTGTTTGGTACTAGGTACTAGAAGCTAGAAGCTAATATTTACACAAATAAACAAATAACCAAATAACCAAGGCGTGGAGTGGCGCGAAAGCAATATAAGAGCGCAGCTTGATGGGGGAGCCAAACGGCTTAGGGATAGAAGTGATATGAAGTAGTCAGGATAGTCAATGAAGCAATAGCTGGCGATGGATGAGCGATCGAGCGAATACAAGCCAGCTATATGCTGAATGGCTATCCTGACTGCGGAATACAAACGGAAAGCCCGGCCCAACGCTTCAGTTGGGTAAGCCCCACCTCAAGATAAATATCCAATTAAATATGTAAAAATGATTATATAATTGATAATCAATATGTTACGAGACGGACGTCAATTTGTCTAGATTATTGGCATAGTACTTGCAATCTTGTAAGTAAGTTTTGGTTAAAAAATTGTAAGATTCGTTAGACGCCTGTATCGCAAGATACGGGCTCTTTTTTTTACTGGAATATAAGTTTGGCTTGATATGTCTGATTGGCATCAGTTATGCTCAACAGATAAAGGCCAGGAACAAAATTGTCTAGCTCTAGAAAGATTTGGGATACCGCATTGGGCCCTGTCTGAAATGCCATTTGTTTTCCTCTTACATCAAATAAATTGACATTGTAGTCGCCCTGTAAAGCGTCTGGCAATTGTATAAATACTAATCCCAAACTTGGGTTAGGGAAAACCTCTAAAGGTTGATTTTGAAAT
>CAYZUW010000284.1:0-5662 GCA_964481325.1 uncultured Saprospiraceae bacterium | reverse complement strand
GCTTTGAATATATCTGTTAAGCGAGCAATATTGAATGAACTTAAAGCAAGAATGGGAAAGCAACTATATGGAGACTTGGCCTTCTATAAAATTCTGCATAGCTATGACCCCATAATTTCTAGTGCATTAGATGCCCAAAAAACGTATACACAGCTTACGGAGAAACATTAACTACAATTTTCCTCTAATTAAACCTGTTGGGAATTATTTTTTAAGACTATACTTTCAAAAGGCAAGAGCTTATAAGAAGGCTTAATGCCTGGAATATTTACTTTTGAATTATTCAAGTTTATCCATGCTGTAAATTTTGTGCTTTGGTTAAAGATGATCTGGAAAAAATCAGGATTTACTTCAAGACAATTAATTATTTCAGCGTTTCTATATGCTAAGAGACTTTTTATTTCTTCTATAGTATCAAAACTATATTCTTGCCAATCATCGGAGTTGAAAATTTGACTTCCAAATAAAACTTGAATTAGCATTATAGTGTATTGTTGAGTGGGGCTATACTTATGGCCTTTTTCGCGCATTATGTAGACATCAGGGTCGCTCAAAAATACACTTCCATTGAGATGTCTCCTGTGAATAATAGTCCTCAATGCTGAAATGGTAGATACGCGTTCTCTTTTTCGTATAAAACGTAATAAGGAATGCTCCCATGCAAGATGTATATCAGGACCTATCCTGCAATAATCGCATAAATTAAAGGTGCTTCCTAATGGTACTCCACAGGCTAATAATTTATTTTCTCCAATCAACTGATTTAGAAATTGCATAGCTTCGTACATCACTTGCCCCTTAGTTTTATTAGCTGGAGGAGCTACACAAGCAGCAAACAAAAAATCTGCTTTAATTAATTGATATCCCCATTTGTTCAATAGGGTATAAAAGACCTCTGTCAAGTAATCTTTCACTTGTTTATTGTAAAAGTCTAAAGCATAATACCATCCTCCCCATAGCGGATTATTTCCAACTCGAAGTGGAGCTCCTTTACTATTTTTCAATAGCCAATCTTGGTGATTTGCAAAAATCTTAGAATTTTTACTACACACAAAGGGGGCTATCCAAATGCCTGGGGTGAGACCATAGCTAGATACCTGAGACGCAATTTTGGCCATCCCGTTAGGGAAATCTTTTGAGACAGAAAGCCAATCTCCAATTTCAGATTGATACCCATCGTCTATTTGAAAAATTCTTTTTGTATCGTTAAAAGAAGAATCATCCGAAATCTCTGCAAAGGCTTTTAGGTCTTTGAGAATTATTTCTTCTGATATATTATTATAATGCCTGTACCAACTAGTCCACCCAAAGCTAGGCTTTAGCGTTTTTGGAGATGGTCCGATAGCATGAAAATAACCGTCGAATACCTCCTTTTCATTGCCCTGTTGAATATATAGGTCAAAGACAGGAAAACTATGACTCAGTTCAATATCATCACATAATTTAGTCATTCGAACTACGTTGGCATCTACATCATATTCTATTAAGGTAAAGGAGGTATTCTCTTGAGTACTGCCGAATAAATGATATTGATTCGAACTATTTATGAATCCGTATGTCCAAGAATACAATTTGGGAGCAGCGGTAGGGAACATGTGTTCATCTCCATAAAATTGGAAAAATGGTTTTGCAATTTTTCGTAATCTCGGAATAGTTTGGTCAATATTGTACATTTTACTTTCTGACCAGGATTGGAAACCATTGCAAAACAGTTTATCTGTAGCTGAAAAAGTGAATGGATATTCAACGACCACTTTAGTTAACCGTATGCTTTGTTTGGGATGAACAAACAGGCTTAATCTGTTTGCCTGCTTTTCATTTTTAACCTTGTAGTCAAAATAAAGCTCTTCAAAAAAGCTCATTTTGTTTGGAGTGGGCTCAACAGAAGTGTTATCGTAAAAGACAGTACATTTCATTCACTACAAATATAGTAATAGTATTCATGCTATGAACGCGAAAGGTATCTGAATTTTTGTCCTACTCCCTTAAGAAAATTAATTCGTCATTGGAGCTCAAGCGCACAATGGTTGATGGAGGTAAGAAATTGGAATCATTCTGACGATATGGGATGGTAAAGTCAACTTTAGCAATCACATTGGAGGTGATTTCTCCAAAATTCTTTGGGAACGCTTCATTGCTAATATTCGCAGAAGTAGCGACAATAGGCTTTCCAAAAGATTTTATGAGTTCTCGGCAAAAGACATCTTGAGGGATGCGAATTCCAATGGTATTATCTTTGGAAATAACATTTTTGGGTAAACCATGCTGGTGATCATAGATTACAGTTATTGGACGAGTATGATATTGCAGTAGGGTTTCTAGCTTTGGGTGAACATTTATCACATATTCCTTAACCATTTCAATGTCAGAGGCTAACACTATAAGAGGCTTGCTTTTGTCTCTTTTTTTGAGAGAATACACCTTGTCTACAGCGGATTCATTGGTGGCGTCACAACCGATTCCCCATATGGTATCGGTTGGGAAAAGTATGGTGCCTCCTTGCTGCAATACTTCGAGGCTCTTTTCAAAATGGTCAATATCAATCATATATGAAATGTATATGTTTTTACATTAAAGATAATTAAGGTAGATTATATTAAAACCAACCATAAATATGTTATGTTAAACGAGTATCTTTAGATAATAATTACGTTTTTCGTAACATTTAATTAAATGTTTTAACCAAAAGCTATATTTTACACTTTATGCGCCTTATATCTCTTTTAAGAATTTGTCTAATCATATCTTTTCTTGCTATCGTGCAGACTATTGGGCATGCCGCTCATATTGTTGGCGGAGAACTAACCTATAGGTGTTTAGGGAATAATATGTATGAGTTTACCTTGTTGGTATATAGAGATTGCCAATCAACGGGTGCGCAGTTTGATAGCGCTCCGGGTGGTTTACTAGGTACCGTATCTATTTATGATGGAAATCGAATACCAGAAGACCTAATAGAGAATGTAATTTTGGACCCGCCTATTATTGAAAATATTCCGCCAAATATTTCCAACCCTTGCTTGACTATACCCGATGATGTATGTGTGGAGAGTGGACGGTATACCTTTGTTAGAGAATTGCCATTATCAACAACAGATTCATATACAATCACGTATCAAAGATGTTGTAGAAATGGAACTATCAATAATGTTTTTAATCCTGGAAGTACTGGATCTACCTATACCATTGAGTTGACACGATTTGCACAAGAAACTTGTAATAGTTCCCCGGTTTTCAATGATTTTCCAGAAATTATAATTTGTTCTAACGAAGAGCTAATATTTGATCACAGTGCTACTGATTTAGATGGAGATCAATTAGAATACAGTTTTTGTTCACCTTATACAGGAGGCGGGTTGAATGGTTCTAATGGAATGGGAGATGGAGCGGACTTAAATGGTGTAGCCCCTAATCCAGACGCCCCATCTCCTTATATGAATGTCAGTTTTGTTGCGCCTAATTTTACAGCCCAGTTTCCTCTTGGAGGAGAACCCAGAGTGAGCATAGATGCTAATACGGGCTTGATTACGGGAACTCCAGTTATCAATGGTCAATTTGTAGTTGGGGTATGTGTTAGAGAATTTAGAAATGGGGTATTACTGAGTACCGTACGAAGGGATTTTCAATTCAATGTAGAATCCTGCCAGGCTGCTGTGCGGGCAGATATTGTTGAAGATGTACTGTTAGGAGATCAATCTTTCCTAATAAATGTTTGTGGACAAGAAGATTTTCTTTTCCAAAATGAAAGTGTTGAAAGGGATAATATTAGTGAATTCTTTTGGGAGTTTAACACAGGTCCAAATGGAGAAGTGGAGCGTTATGAAGAATTTGAGCCTTTGGTTTCATTTCCAGATACAGGTCTATTTATGGGGGTTTTAGTGCTGAATCCAGGCCAGATCTGTGGAGATACAGCTGAAATATTTGTCAATGTATTCCCTGAAACTACCGCCGACTTCGATTTAGATTTTGACACTTGCATTGTAGGGCCGGTTGTCTTTTCAGACAGCAGTTTTACAGATGCGGAGCAAATTACAGATTGGGATTGGGATTTAGATGATGGCGAATTCTCCTTGGAGCAAAATCCAGTCGTATTATATGAAATTCCCGGTTTAAAGGATGTGACCTTAATTGTTACGGACAATAATAATTGCGAAAGCAGGTTAGATACGCAATTCAATTGGTCCCCAATTCCATCGGAGGTGCTTGTGCAGCCTACTTCATTTATTGGTTGTGCACCTGGAGGCTTTGTTACATTTAATAATCTAACCACACCGATAGATTCGACCTATGATATTTTATGGAATTTTGGGGATGGCAGTACTAGTACTGAGATAAGCCCGACCCATGAGTTCACGGATATAGGTACATTCACTGTTTCAGTGGATATTATCTCTCCTTTTGATTGCGAAATCAGTGAAACCTTCAATAATTTTATTACGATAATGCAAGGTCCAACTGCAGATTTCACCTTTAGCCCTGACCTTATAACTAATTTAAATCCGCAGGTGTTCTTTACAGACCAATCTTCTTCAGACGTTGCCAATTGGCAGTGGGATTTTGCGGGTCAAGGAGCTTCTCAAGAACAAAATCCATCCTTTATTTTCAGAGATACAGGACTACAAGAAATAGTATTATTGACCACTGCAGAGAATGGATGTACGGATACTGCTTTTGCAGTAGTTGATGTAGTACCATTTGATAGTTATTTTTTACCAAATGCATTCACTCCTAACAATGATGATAGGAATGATACTTATTTGGGGGTAGGTTCGCTCGAAAATATTAGTGATTTCAATATGAAAATCTGGGACAGATGGGGAGAACTTATCTTTGAAACGGAAAATCAATTTGAAGGCTGGAACGGGCAAAAAAACAACTCTGGACCTGATCTCCCCAATGGAGTATACGTGGTACTAGTGACCTTTGAAAGCCCAAGAGAAGGGCAAAGGCAGTTGCAAGCTTACGCCACCTTGATCCGGTAAAATAATTTATACCGTTCGTGTAGCTATATTCTGTAAAATATAGTATATTTGCGCTTCATAACGAAGAAGGCCAGATTACCTTCAAAAATACTTAAATAATGGATGCTATAAGGTTTGTTCACGAAAAGTTAGAAACGAAGAGAGAATTGCCAGAATTTAAGCCTGGAGATAATATTGTAGTGAGTTACAAAATTGTTGAAGGTGCCAAAGAAAGAATTCAAGATTTTAGAGGCAATGTTATACAAATCAATGGAAATGAATCAACTAAGACCTTCACTGTTAGAAAAATGTCTAATGGAGTAGGGGTTGAAAGAATTTTCCCAATGTATTCTCCTAACATTTCGGAGATAAAAGTGTTGAAAAGAGGTAAGGTTAGAAGAGCTAAATTATTCTACTTAAGAGCGCTTACAGGTAAAAAAGCGAAGATTAAAGAAAGAAAATTTACCAAAAAATAATCTCGAAACTTTTAAGAGGTTAAAGTGTTTTAGATAAGTAAAGTATGAATAAATAAGTTTTATTATTTAAGAGCGCTTATAGGTATAAAAGCGAAAATTAAGTATAAAAAGTTTACAAAAAAGTAAATTTTTATTTAACTTTACGGCAAGACTTAGAAAAATATTATTTAATATATAAAGAACTTTCTTGGGTTAGACTCTAGTTTTTGTTGGCGCTCCCTAGCA
>CAYZUW010000283.1:0-5666 GCA_964481325.1 uncultured Saprospiraceae bacterium | reverse complement strand
AATGCTGAGAACGCAGGTAATGCTATGCAGCGCGCATTTGCAAAACATAAAATCGAATCTACAGTATACATAAGTAAGATAAATCCAGAAGGCGCAATCTTATACTAGTATGAAATTATACAGTACCAATGACCTCAAGCACATAGTAGATTTGAAGACGGCTGTGCTCAAGGGTCTTCCTGATGATAATGGTTTATATATGCCCACTATCATTCCTACTCTAGCTCCTACTTTTATTTCTAATCTTAAGAACTATTCTTTAGCGGATATTGGATATGAAGTTTGCAAAACTTTGTTTGAAGGATATATCAACGAACAAGATCTACGTGGAATAATAGATCGCTCTATAACTTTCCCATCTCCAATAGTAAGGCTAGAAGAACGTACCCACGTTTTAGAATTATTCCACGGGCCTAGTATGGCCTTTAAGGATTTTGGTGCGCGCTTCATGGCACAACTGATGGGCTACTTTAATAAGGACGAAGATGAATTATTGACTATTCTGGTGGCTACCTCTGGAGATACGGGAGGTGCTGTAGCTGCGGGTTTCTTGAATACCCCTTGTATAGAGGTTGTGATTCTTTATCCCAGTGGTAAGGTTAGTGATATTCAAGAGATGCAACTCACTACCTTGGGCGGCAATATTAGAGCCATAGAAGTAGAGGGTACTTTCGATGATTGTCAAGCATTGGTGAAACAGGCTTTCTTAGACAAAGAACTTACACGTAGAAAAAGGTTGGCTTCGGCTAATTCTATCAATATAGCTAGGCTCATCCCGCAGTCCTTTTATTATTTCGAGGCGTATAAACAATTAGAAGATCGTTCTCTAGATACGGTCTTTTCTATCCCTAGTGGAAACTTTGGCAATCTTACAGCTGGGGTATTTGCGCAAAGAATGGGCTTACCTGTATCTAAATTCCTCGCTGCAACGAATGTAAATGATATTATTCCTGCATACCTAAAGACTGGGGAGTATTTTCCTAGACCCTCTGAAAGGACTGTTTCTAACGCTATGGATGTGGGAGACCCCTCCAATTATAAGAGGCTTGCAGATATCTTTGGTCAAGAAGGTTCCACGTGGAACAATATGAAAGAATTGCTGAAAGGGTATTCTTATACTGATGCTCAAACTATAGTAGCCATTAAAGACATCTATGAACGCTTTGGCTATATCATGGATCCACACGGTGCATTAGCTTTTCTTGCCTTAGAAGAGTATGCAAAGGGAAAAGACATCAATGGGGTTATACTAGAGACGGCGCACTACGCTAAATTCAAAGATACCATGGATGCTTCATTAGGCTTTGCCACGGAAACTCCAAAAAGGTTAGGGGATTTATTGAATAGAAAAAAGGTAGCTACAAAGATTAGTGTGGACTATGATGCTTTTAAGGCATGCCTTTGATGTTTATTTAGTTGTTGAGGCGTTTATTTGAAAGTGTCTTACTTTATTTCTTAATCAGGATACTTATGTTCCACGTGGAACAATCAATTATTTATTTGCAAAAATATTTCAATCGAGTTGCTCATGTTCCACGTGGAACATGAGCTTTATTTTCATCCTCTGTTCCACGTGGAACAATTTTACTTATCTAAATGATATCGATAGGTGAGACCTACCTTAAAAAACACACTTCCATTAAAGTCAGGATTCAAAACGGTTCTATCATCTCCGAATTCAAAAGCAAAAAACCTGAAAGGTAATTCATCTCCTTCATTGTAACTTTCATATGATACTGCTGTATACCCAGCGTGTGCGCGCAGCAACAAGCTTTTGTTGAGAAGGCGGTATTCGAAATAAGGTCCAACTTCTATATTGCCTGCCTCTACATAAGTATCAGCAAACCCACTCACAGGTCTAATAGCATAAGTTTTTATGGGAGTAGATAATTCAAGACCGATGGAAGTACTTTTGTTTAAAGTATAATTAATGTCAACACTCACAGGTAGGTTTGCTGCGACCTCTAGTTTATCATCTTCACTTTTATAGTAGAACCCAAAAATAGGCGTTGCTATAACTCCTAAAGACTCTGTACTAGCGTATGCACCAAAGAGCCATTGTAGTCGTTCACTTTTTTGATATTTGAATATTGCCGCTCCACCAAAAAATAAATGATTACCCTCTGTGTGCAAGTTTTGACTTGATATCCTTGGTAGGAAAACGTAAGTGCCAGATAGCTTCTCTGTGTGTTTTATATTTACACCTAATTTGAGATTGATATTGTTCAAGGTAAGCCTACTAGTATTAGGTGCTAATTCTAAACCTTGTTGTATATAATCAACTCCTGTGATGGCGGCTATCTTTTCATTTATCTCAATAGGGATAGTTGCGCTTACATTCAAAAGGTTGATTTCGCTTTCTCCTTCTACTTCGTCAAAACTTGAAGATGGTATTGTACCATAATTGATTTTGAATAGATCGATATAGTTTTGTGCAAAACTTATTAATGGTGCGCTACAAAAAATAAAAATCGTTACAGTAAGAATGAATCTTGTATGATATTGAGTTGACATAGATGGTTCTTTAGATTAGTACAATGATACACGAATACTTTAACTCAATCCTTATTTTGGTTATAATAATTGATGTAAGCATCAGCTCTATTAAATTTTTTATTTGCTGAGAACATAGTTTGTTACTTCTCTAAATTATAAAAGAGGTCCGACCTAAACATATATGTAAATTAATAATATGTCTAGCTGACTTAAACTTATGTTTTATTCTATTTGTTATCGCTACTTACGACGCTTTAACGTATCTTAGCTAGTCTAAAAACTTATTTATATTATGAAAAGAATATTCGCCATCCTTATTATGGCATCCTTTGTGTTTTCTCCATCCTTTGCGCAAAACACAAATACGAATAAATTTAAGCAGCTCGACACTGAGCTCCCTACACCAAATGTTTATCGTAATGCAGCAGGTGCTCCTGGTCATCAATACTGGCAGCAAAAAGCAGATTATAAAATACAGCTGGAACTAGACGATAAGACTCAAAGGATTTCAGGTGAAGAAACAATTACCTATCACAATAATTCTCCTGACAATTTGGAATACCTCTGGCTCCAGTTAGATCAGAACATGAGAGCTAAAGATTCTGACACGCATAAGATAGCCACCAATAGGGTTGGCGAGCGAATGACGCTTAGAGGTCTTGATAGATTGGAACCTACTTTTGACGGTGGATTCAAAATAGAGCATGTGAAGAACGCAGATGGTTCTACCTTGAGTCATACCATCAATAAGACGATGATGAGAATCAATCTTGCGCAACCTTTGAAATCTGGAGAGAAGTATACATTCAATATCAAGTGGTGGTATAATATCAATGATAGAATGAAAATTGGTGGTCGTTCTGGATATGAATATTTTGAAGAAGAAGATAACTACCTATATACTATAGCACAGTTTTTTCCAAGAATGGTTTCATACAACGATGACAATGGATGGCAAAATAAGCAGTTCCTTGGAAGAGGGGAGTTCACATTGACTTTCGGAGATTACGAAGTGGATATTACTGTTCCTTCTGATCACTTAGTAGCGGCGACTGGAACACTTCAAAACGAAGGCGATGTATTAAGCAAGAAGCAACAGGAGAGAATGGAAGAGGCTAGAAATGAATTTGACAAGCCTGTATTTATCGTTACACAAGATGAGGCTGAAAAAACAGAACAGAAAAAAGCAAGTGGTAAATCAACCTGGAAATTCAAAGCAGACAACGTAAGAGATTTTGCATTTGCCTCCTCTCGTAAGTTTATTTGGGATGCGATGAATGTAAAACAAGAAGACGGAAGCACAGTGTTAGCAATGTCCATGTATCCTAAAGAAGGAAACCCTATCTGGGAGAAGTTTTCTACTAAAGCAGTAGCGCATACTTTGAAGTGGTACTCTCATTATACATTCCCTTATCCTTATCCAGTTGCTTGGTCTATTCACGCAGCAAGTATCGGAATGGAATATCCAATGATCTGTTTCAACTTTGGTCGTCCTGAAGCGGATGGTACTTATTCGCAAAGAACGAAGTATGGAATGATAGGCGTAATCATCCATGAAGTAGGTCATAACTATTTCCCTATGATTGTAAATAGTGATGAGCGTCAATGGACTTGGATGGATGAAGGATTGAATACATTTCTCCAATATCTAACAGAACAACAATGGGAAAGAAACTATCCATCTAGACGTGGGGAGGCTCAAAATATAGTTGGCTATATGGGTGGTGACAAGAGTAGGATATCTCCTATCATGACCAACTCAGAATCTATCTGGCAATTTGGTAATAACGCATATGGTAAGCCTGCAACTGCATTGAATATTTTGAGAGAGACGGTAATGGGGCGTGAATTATTTGACTATTCGTTTAAGACTTATTCTAATAGATGGAAATTCAAATCTCCAGAGCCTGCAGATTTCTTCCGCTCTATGGAAGATGCATCTGCGGTAGATTTAGATTGGTTTTGGAGAGGTTGGTTTTATACCAATGATCATGTAGATATTTCTATGAGTGATGTGAAATGGGTAAAGCTAGACACTCAAAATCCAGAAATAGAAAATATGGCTATGAAGGAAAAAAGAGATGCTGGACCAATGAATATCTCTAGAATTAGAAACAAAGAACAGATTAAGCAGACGCGTGATGAAAGAGATCCAGATATCAAAGATTTCTACACGAGCTACGATCCACTTGATTTTAATATCTTGGATAAGGAAAAATATCAGAAGTATTACAACGGTTTGAGTGATGAAGAAAAGGCTGTTTTGAACTCTGGTAAAAACTACTATGAAATTACTTTTGAAAATAAGGGTGGCTTAGTAATGCCTATCATCTTAGATATGAAATATAAAGATGGTTCCAATGAAATCATGAGAATTCCAGCTGAGATATGGAAGCTTACGAATGATAAGGTGTCTAAAGTTTTTGTAACGGATAAAGAGGTTAGTGAAATAGTATTAGATCCATTTTTAGAGACAGCAGATACAGATCGCTCAAATAACTACTATCCACCTAAGCAAGAAATCAATAGATTTGAATTGTTCAAAGCGAGATCTCGTGGTGGTGAAAATCCAATGCAAAAAGATAGAAGAGCGAAGGAGAAGTCTTCTGGTGGAACAAAGTAATTAGAATTTTAAATCTGAAATTAAAGAGCACATGATGTAAATGAAAATTTGTATCATGTGCTTTTTTATTTAACACCATTCCTATCATGAAAGTATTTTATTATGCTAAAAGATTTGGGCACAATGCTATGCCTAGCTTTTATCATAAAACATACTTTAATAAACTCCGCGCTTATGAGAAGGAATGTAATCTAAAAGAACTAAATCGACGACTGGATTATTACTTCAAAGTGAACACGTCCTTTTCTCTTCCTACACAGGCAATCGCTAAACAAGATTTTGTGCGCAAGGGGAGGACAGAGTACTTTTTGGATCTCTCACAGTTTCTCGTTCATTTCAAAAAATCATATTCTTTTGCCTATCAGTTCGGAGACAATACTGATGTTAAGCCCTATCCATGCCTTATCAAAGCCCGACCAGTAGCACAGGGCAATGAAAATTCTATTTTATTCAAATTAAACAAGTATAGGCACTTTAAATGGGTGGAAGATATGGTAGCATACCAGGATAAAAAAGACATAAGTGTCTGGCGTGGAGGAGCTTATAA